>QAKS01000112.1 GCA_003343685.1 Clostridiales bacterium
GCGGGAATGCGCCCCAGTACCCTGCGGCTTATGGACTCCAGCGACGAGTCCATACTGGTGGTGACGCCGGAGCCAACCTCAATTATGGATGCGTTTGTGGTGCTGAAAATGGCGGCGGCTCTGGAAGATAAGCCGCAGGTACGACTGCTGCTGAACATGGTGGGGAACGAGACAGAGGCAAAGGAGACAGATAGGAATTTCAGGAGGGTTGTAGAGAAATATCTGGAATACGATCTGGATGTGATCGGCTATGTGAAAAACGACGACGAGGTTCGAAAGGCGGTGTCGGCGCTGGCACCGCTGATGGTGAGAAATCCCGGCTGCACCGCCGCACGGCAGATTGAGGCCATAGCACAGAGATATGCGGGACAGCAGGAGTTTGCATTCAGCGCCGGAGGACTCCGGGGGCTGTTTCAAAAACTAACTGCAAGGAGAAGGGCAGATGGAATGGAAGGATAAATTGTCTCCGGGGGCCGTTGTGACGCTGGAAACGGACAGTGAGGCGGAATATCAATCCAAAATATATGAAATACAGGGAGACGATATTTGGATTTATACAATTGCGGACGCGGAGGTGTTTCCCGGGAAAAGGGTGTTGGTTTCTGTGATGCAGAAGGATGCTGTTCTTGCATTTGAGGCGAATGTGGCAGGCAATGCCGTGAAAAACGGTGCGTTGCTGACCCGCCTTGCCAGAATATCGGAGATAAAGAGGCTGCAGAGAAGATCGGCGTTCCGTCTGCCGATGAATTTTCAAATTGAAATTACTGCGGACGGCAGGACGGAGACGGTGTGGGGCAGGAACCTGTCGGAATCGGGGCTGGGCTTTGACTGCGGCCGGAGGATTGAGAAAGGAACTCTTCTGGACTGCGCCTTCTCCGTGGAAGATGCATCATACAAACTGGTTCTTGCCGTGCGCAACTGCCGGGAAAAGACGGAGAAGGGAAACTACACGGCGGGCTGCAGCTTTGAGAACATCAGCGAAAGAGAGAAAAATCGGCTGCGCCGTTATTTATACAGAAGGCAGCTTAAAACGCCGTAAAAAATATGCAGCATGAGAGGAGGCCGGTATGGAAGAGGAAAAACTATGGAAGGCTTACTGGAACGACCCCTCGACAGAGAATAAAAACAAACTGCTTTTGTGTTACGTCGGGCTTGTGAAAAGCGTGGTGCGCCGAATGATGCCCGTTTATAACGGTGTGACGGATTTTGACGACATGGTGAGCAGCGGCGTGCTGGGGCTTATGGACGCAGTGGAGCGCTATGACGGACGAGAGGGAGTGAAGTTTGAGAGCTATGCCCAAAAGCGCATCAGAGGAGAAATTCTCGACTATATGCGCAGACAGGACTGGATTTCCAGCAGTATGCGGTCGCGCATCAATCATGTGCGCGCAGCTCACGACGCGCTGACTGTAAAGATGGGCAGGGAAGTGACGGACGAGGAGATAGCCGAATATATGGGGTGCGGCAGCGCACAGGTCAAAAAAGCGAGAGAGGACGAATACAGATACAATATCGTCTATTTTGAGCAGATGGCAGTGGGCGGAGAGGACGGAACGAGGCTGATTGACGCGATTCCGGATAAAAATCCCGAGAGCGACCCCGCTGCGAGAACAGACAGACAGGACATGATGCGGATTCTCACGGCGGCAATCGGAGAGTTGCCCGAAAAGGAGAGAAGGGTGATCGAACTGTATTACGGCGAGGAACTTCTGCTGCGGGAGATTGCGGAGCTTTTGAGTGTGACAGAGTCGCGGGTTTCGCAGATTCATGCGAAGGCGCTTCGGCGCCTGCGCGCTTTCATAGAGCAGCAGCTGCCTAAAATATCCTGACGGAAAAGGAGAAGTCTGATGATTAAAGGAATTGACGCACAGGTGATGATACAGCGGTCGGTAGAATATGCCCGGCAGAGCGCCGACCATGTGAACAACGCGCAGCAGGCGCAGGATTTTATCAACAGGCTGGAAAAGGAGCAGGCCGCCCAGAATCTTTCGACCGTCACCAAAAGCGACAAGGCAGAGCAGGAAAAAATTAAAAGGGATAAGGAAAAAGGCGCGAGCGGCGGCGGTGCAGAACAGCGGAAGAAGGAAGAGAAAAACGGTGCGGAAGAAAGAGACATACTGGACGACGTCTCCAGACTGGAGGCAGGGTATGTCCCGAAAAGCCGCCTGGATATAGAAATCTGACGGCCGGCAGACGGCGGTAGTTTAGGGGGGAAATATGGGTTGGGAATTTTATGTGTTTGCGGCATTTTTGTTCGCTATGTTTGCGCTGCTGATCCTGATGCTGGTGCGCGGGCTCAGGAAAAACAGTGCGGGGGACCGGCTGGAGCAGCTGGAGCGAGAGGATCGTGTGCTGGAGCTTTATGCTAAAATGGATGAGATGATGGAGGCCACGGAGGCCTATGTGGAGGAAAGCAGGGCGGAGATGGAAACTGCGCTGGGCAGGGCAAGAGAACTGTGCGCACAGATGGAGGGCATGGTAAAGGGCATGGAGGAAAGATGCACCGCAGAGGTGCCTCCCGCCGAAAAGGAAGAACCGGAGTTGCGGGACGAATCGGTTAAAAAGGATGAAATGAAGGAGAAGGTTCGGGAACTCTATGCGGCGGGGGAGCAGGTTGAGGAAATTGCCCGGGAGCTGGGCTATTCCAAGGGCGAGATTGCCTTTATGCTCCGATTGACGGCGCAGGAGGACACGAGAAAGCAGATGCCTGCCGCAGGGAAAAAACGGCCGGGGAAGCCGCGGAAAAGCGGGGCATCGTCTGAAAACGCCAAATAAAAACTAAAGTATTGAAAAAAAATACCGATATAGATTATAGAGAAATATATTGAGGGGATAGAGAATGCTTCGCAGCCTTTACATAGGAACGACGGGTATGATTACCCAGAGAAACAAAATGGACACCATCACGAACAATATCGTGAATGTGGAGACGGTGGGATATAAAAAAGACCAAATGGTTTCACGGTCGTTTGGCGACATGCTCCTGAACCGGCTTCACGACGGGCAAACGGAGGAGGTCGGACCTCTGAATAACGGCACGCATATCGACGTGGTTCAGGTGGACTGGACACAGGGCCCTATGCAAAATACGGGAGAAAGCACCGATGTATGTATCGTAGGAGACGGTTTTTTTACTGTGATGACGCCGGACGGCGTTCGCTACACGAGAAGCGGAGACTTCAATGTGGATGTGAACGGCGATCTGGTCACACAGGAGGGATATTACGTGATTGGTACAAACGGCGGACGGATCAGTCCGGGAACGTCGGACATTGAAATCAACGGAACGGGTGTGGTGTCCGTAAACGGACAACAGGTCGGCGCACTGCAGGTTGTACAGTTCCAAAATAACGACAATCTGCGGAAGATGGGAGACAACACCTATGTTCCCTATGACAACGAGCAGCCTGCGGCAGTGGCCGCGCCGTCGGTGAAGCAGGGATATCTGGAGGGCTCGAATGTAGATATCGGCAGAGAGGTTGCTGACATGCTGATGACTAACAGGGTTTATGAAAGCAATCAGCGCATTGTAAAAATGGTGGATCAGTCCCTCGAACTGACGGTAAACGAAATAGGGAAATTCTAAGGAGATACGATATAGTATGTTGCAGGCGGGTTTTACAGCGGCGCTGGGAATTAAGGCGCAGCAGCAGAGAATGGACGTTCTGTCGGGCAATGTGGCAAACGTCAACACGAATGGCTATAAAAGCGAACACGTGGAGTTTCGCGACGCTCTTTACGAGACGTTGAGAAGTCCCGTTCCCGCCGACGAGGACGTCAATTTAAGGCGTGGACACGGCGCTATGACGGCGACGACAAACAGGGATTTTACCCCGGGAATTATGCAGCAGACGGGAAGTGAAACGGACTTTTATCTTGACGGCGAGGGCTTTTTTGCCATCGGGATGCAGGACGGCAGAATGCTCTATACCCGTGACGGCGGCTTTCAGAAGTCCGTCGAGGCCGATGGGGCCTATCTCGTAACCGCACAGGGAAACTACGTTTTGGACGTCAACGGAAACAGAATCAGAATTCAGGGAAATCAGATGTACGTGTCGCGGGACGGGATGATTTCCGCGGGCGAAAATGCGCTGCCCTATGCGCAGATACAGATTGTCCGGTTTGAGAATCAGAAGGGTCTGGAGGCTGTGGAGAGCAATCTATATCAGGCGACTGCGGCATCGGGTGCGGGAATGGCGGCAAACGGACAGACCGAGGTAATTCAGAAGGCGGTGGAGGGCTCTAATGTGAATCTGGCGGAGGAGTTTACGGCGCTGATCCGCACGCAAAAGGCGTTTGCCTTTGCGTCACGCGCATTAAGCCAGGCGGACGAAATGGACGGAACGGCCAATGCACTCAGATAAACATTTACGGAGGAAAGCATGAATCCACAATTTAAGCGCTGTAAGATTTGCGGGAAAATATTTCAGGGAAGAATGAGCGAATACTGCGAAGAATGCCTGAGAAGCATGGACGAGAAGTTCGTCAGGGTGCGCGATTATCTCTACGAAAAGCCCAACGCTACCGTAATGGAAGTGGTAGAGGAAACGGGGGTAGACGAGGAGACGATCACGCTCCTGCTGCAGGACGGCAGGCTGCAGATGCGGGACACGCGGGGAATGCTGCGCTGTGAAAAGTGCGGCAGGCCCATACAGGGCGGTCGGCTGTGCGAAAACTGCAGGAGATCTATGAGCAGTCTTTTGGAGCGCGGCGCGCAAATTGCGGAGAGAGAAAAGCGCGCAAAACAGCAGGACGCAACGCTTAACGGGGGCTTTAAGTCAAACGTTTTGAGAAAAAAGTAGAGGAGGGAACAAATGAAGATTACAGGAATGACGCCGGTTGTAAACATCTACAGAAAGACAATGCAGCAGGCCAGAAGCACAGCGGAGATTCCCTCACAGCAAAAGGACATGCTTGAGGTGTCCGCAGACGCGCAGTCCTTTGCGGAGGTGCTTCAGGCCGTGAAAAGCGAGCTGCAGCAGCCTACATCGGCAGAACGGCTGGACAGCATTAAAGAGAGGATGCAGGCGGGAACATACGGTATGGATGAAAAGAACGTTGCGGCAAGCATACTGGTGGATATAGAACTGTAGACGGAGGAACGCAGTGCGGTTGGACAGAATCATTGAAGCGCTTTGCAGGATAAAACAGGCGCAGGAGGCTCTGGCGGAGTCCTCGGAGGAAATGCAGAAGCGCATCGTTTCGGGAGACGCACAGGCAGTAGGCGAGCAGGTTAAGGTGCAGCAGGAACAGCTTTCCGCCCTGAACAGAGCGGAGGAGCGAAGGCGGCAGGCGGTTGAGGAATGGGCAGAGGAGCAGGGAATTGCTCCAAAGACGGTTACGTTTTCCCTCATTGCTGAGGCGGCAGAGGGAGCGGAGGCGGAAATGCTTGCGGGTCTCGGCAGAGAACTGGCAGAGACGGTAAAACGCCAGCGACGGCTCAACGCGGAGAATAAAAGCCTGCTGGAGCTGCATTTTCAATATATGGATTTTCTTGTGAACAACTTTCTGGAGGAACCGCAGCTCAACAATATTTACGGAAGCACGGGTGAGTTAGCGGAGGAACTGCCGGTCAACAGAATAGACGGCGAAGCATGAGGTGTTTTTTAGATGAGATCGACATTTTACGGACTTGAAATTGCAAAAACGGGTCTTTTTGTCAGCAGAAACGAAATGGACATTACGGGCCACAATATTTCAAATGTGGATACGGTGGGCTATACGCGCCAGCGCCTGTCCACGGAAGCCATTCCTGCGGCGCAGTACGGCTCGTTTCTGAAGCCGGATCTCTCCGGCCTGTCGGGGAAGGGCGTTAGGACGATTCGGGTGGATCAGGTGCGCAACCCGTTTTTGGATATTCAGTACAGGAAGGAAAGTGCGACAGCCGCAAAATGGTCTATGCAGGAGCAGTATTTCGGCTATGTGGAGGCACTGTTTAACAACGAGCTGGACAACATGGAGACCTCCACGGGTCTTTCTGGTATGTTCGGAAATTTGTACAGCAGTTTGGACAAACTGGCGCAGGGCATGACACCGGACAGCGAGATGCGCACAAATGTGCGGGTCAGCGCGGAGAGCCTTATCAGCAGCCTGCACTACACATACGGCAGACTGGTGGAGCAGCAGCAGACGCTGGATCAGACGGTTGAGGTTACGGTGGGCTATATCAACGATTACGCAAAGGAGATTGCCGCGCTGAACGAGCAGATATTCAGCTATGAGCTTTCGGGGGCGAAGGCGAACGACCTGAGAGACCAGAGAAATCTTTTGGTCGACGAGCTGGCTGAGATTGTGGACATTACCTATAATGAGGACGGCAACGGGTACTATTCCATTGAGATGGACGGACAATATCTCGTGCGTCATACCCAGTACAAAACACTGGCGACGGACAAGACGCTGGCGAATCCGGCGGGGGGCACGCTGAACAACCTGAACGAAATCTACTGGGCCGACAGCAAGGGCAACCCCACGTCGAAAAAAGTGGAGGTGCGGGACGGTGCACTGTACGGGTATTTGCAGGTGCGGGATGGCAGCAGCGATGACAACTACGGGATTCCTCATGTCGTTAACAAGCTGAACAGCCTGGCGCAAATGATCGTGACCGAGTTTAACGCTATACATGAAAAGGGCTGGACGATGCCCTATACCGACCCCGCTACGGGGACGACGACAGCGTCGCGGACGGGCGTAAAGTTTTTTGACGATATGGGCGACGTGACACAGGTTACGGCCGGCAACATCAGCCTCTCGCAGGACATCAAGGACAGCGTATACAACATTGCGGCCTCCGACGTGGAGGTGGCGCAGGCAGGGGAGGAAAACGAACAGAGGGGAAACAATCTGATCGCCAACGAGCTGTGCCAGCTTTTGACGAGGAAGGATGCGGCAGGCAACGACGACAACTTTGACGGAGTTTATACGGAAATTGTTACGGGTATCGCCACGGCGCAGAACCATTTCAACACGCTGGCGTCATCTCAGACCGTTGTGGCGACGCAGGTAGACGAGCAGAGAAAGTCCGTAAGCGGCGTATCTTTGGATGAAGAAATGACGAATGTAGTGCGGTTCGGCCATGCGTATAACGCGGCATCCCGCGTCATTACGGCTATTGACGAGGAACTGGACGTGCTGATCAATAAAATGGGTCTGGTAGGCAGAGCGTAAAAGGAGCAGAGCGATGAGAATTACAAATTCGATGATGATAGACAGAGTGGTTACGAACCTGAACACGGGGCTGCTCAAGACGAACCGTTATAATATGCAGCTGGGCTCAAACCACAGGCTTACAAGACTGTCAGACGATCCGGTGGGCGTGCTTTCCAGCATGACGGCGCGGCAGAACATCCGCAGCCTGAAGAGATATCAGGAAAGCGTGACAGCCGCCCGAAACTGGGTGGATCAGACGGAGTCGGCGCTGATGGACATGGAGGAGGTTCTCGTGTCCATTAAGGAGAACGTCATCGACGCCTGCGGAACGAAAAACGAAGACGACAAGAAGAATATTGCCGCGGTCATTGAGCAGATGAACGGGTATTTGATGCAGTGTATGAATACGACGGTGGGGGATAAATACATTTTCGGCGGGTTCAACACAACGGAGGCGCCTTTTACGAGGGCAGCGGACGGCACGCTTTTGTATAACGGCATTGACCCCACAGATACAACACAGGATTTTTCGGGAGAACTGAACCAGAAAATAGAATTTGAAATCGGCTATAACATGAATATGGAGGTGTCCTTTACGGGTCTGGCAGTTGTAGGGGTAGGGGAGGACAGCTTGTTTAACGTGCTGGACAATCTGGTGGCGGACTTGAGGAAAGGCATGTCCAACGAAGACCTGAGCAATACATATTTGGGCAAGGTGGAAAGCCTGCGCGGAAGCATCTCCACGCTGACGGTCGAGGTAGGGACAAAAACCCAACGGCTTGACCTGATGGAAAATCGGTATTCTCTGGACGCCATAAACTATGAGGCCATCCGTACCGATGTGGAGGAGATAGATACTGCGGAGACGATTATGAAGATGAAGATGAGCGAGACGGTATATCAGCAGGCGCTGGCAGTAGGCGCGCGGATCATACAGCCGACGCTGATGGATTTTTTGAAGTGAAATAATCAATCAAAATAAATTTTTGGTGAGGTGAAAGAAAAATGGCAACGCTGCGGATCAACAGCAGCAGGCCTGTGCTTACGGCGAAGAGCACACGCGCACAGATAAAGATTACAAACAAGATGCGCAAATTCACAGTTAAGCGGACGCCGCCGAAAATGACGGCAAAACGGCAGGCGCCGCAGATGCGCGTCAACTGGCGAAAAACAAATGCACAAATGGGGAGGCGTTCGCCCGAACTGCTGCGCGCTTATCTGCACAGCAAAAGTCAGCAGAATGTGCGCGCCTATATCGAGCGGACGGCGAGCGAGGGCTCGCAGGTAGCAAGGGTGTCGGAGTATGTGGGGTCAGACAGCGATCCGTTTGCACAGATCCAGATACAGCGCATGGAGAGCGCGATTCCCGAGACCAACATAGCCAGTATGCCCCAAGAAAGCCCTGAGATTTCATGGACGCCGGGCAGCCTGCAGGTGGAGTGGACTGTCGGAGAGCTGGAGATTGAGTGGGACGACGATTTTATGCCGGAGTTTGAAGTGACGCCGTATTCCCTGGAGATCCGGCTGCAGGGCAGGCCGGAGGTTCATATCACGGTAGACGGGGAAAACGTGCCGAGGACAGTAGGGGCAAGAGTTAACAGAAAAGTATAAAGACGGGGGAGGAAACAGCCTGTGTGGGTGGAGTCGGCCAGATTTGGAAAAGTGGAAGTAGAGGATAACAGCGTTATAACGTTTCCGAGGGGAGTCCTCGGGTTTGAAGATAAACGGCGTTTTGTCATGATGCGCTGTGAACAGACGGAGCCGATTCAGTGGCTGCAATGTGTGGAGGATCCCCATGTGTCCATGCCGGTGATCAATCCGTTCCTGCTGCAGGAGGACTATCATATTGAGGTGGACAGCGCCGAGCTGGAGGTGATAGAGACCTGTGACGAGGAGGACATCGTTGTGGCGTGTATTATGGTGCTGCCCGAAGAACTGCAGAACATGACGGTAAATCTTATGGCGCCTGTGTTGATCAATATAAAGAAGATGCTGGGCAGTCAGGTGCTGATGGATCATGCGGATATGCCGATCCAGTTTCCCGCCTATGAATACCTTCTGGACTATTACGAGAGAGAGGGGAAAGTGAATGCTGGTGCTGACGAGAAAACTGAATGAAAGCATTCTGATCGGTGAGAATATCAGGGTCGTTTTGTTGGGAATGGAGGGGGAGCGCGCCAAAATAGGGATTGAGGCGCCCGCTGACCTCAGAATATTCCGGGCGGAGATGCTGGAAAACGCCATTGAAGAAAATAAACGGGCAATGGATACGGAGGCTGACTTGCGCGCGTTGTTTGAGTTCCGCCAGCAGCATTTGAATCAGCCGCCTGAAAATACAAAGGAGAAGTGACCGGAGGTTTGAAACTTCGGATGACAATAGGAAAGCTGACCGTCTGTAGATAGACGGTGCGCTGAGAAAAGAAGCGGACGAGGACTGCCCGCTTCTTTTTTTGCCTGTTGACACGGAATTGGCACGCTGCAAGGAAGCGGACAGATGTCATCACAGGGGATTTGTGTGCAGGATGAAAGAAAACAGGAGAAAAATGGAACAATTTACAGAAAATTGAATCTAAAATGGTAAAAAATATATAAAAACAATATAAATAGGAAAATAAAACCAAAAACGGCAAAATTTCGGGGGGGAGAGTTAGCGCTGTTAAACAGGAAAAAGTGTTTTCAAATTGGATTTTTTGGCAATAAATACACTACATTAACGTATGTGTAAAAATTAGCTATGTTACAATAATCTAAATAATAATGTCGCAATTTGGCATAAAATATATAGAAAGTGTTGAAAAATGGAATTTTTTAACGAGATGGATCTGGACATTCTGAAGGAGATCGGAAATATCGGAGCGGGCAACGCCGCGACAGCTCTGTCTGAAATGACGGAGATGACGGTGGATATTGGCGTTGCAAAATGTGAGATGATTCCTTATGAGCAAATTGCCGATATTTTATCGGGGCCGGAGACAGTCGTCTTGGGAATCTTGGTGCAGATGTCGGGCGATCTGGAGGGCTTTATCATGATGGCCCAGGAGCTTCCGGACGCAGCAGCCATGACCCGGGTACTTCTGAATCAGAAGACAGACATCAACGAAGACACAGCTGCTTTGATGGAGGAGATGGAGCCGCTGAAGGAGGTATGCAATATTCTGTGCGGGGCCTATCTGGCGGCGATTTCTTCCATGACCGGCCTCAGCATCACGCCCTCTGTGCCGGAAATGGCAATAGACATGGCGATGGCGGTGATGAATGTTCCCGTGCTTGTATACGGCGAGATAGGCGACAGCGCACTGCTGCTGGAGACGTGCTTCAAAGGAGATACGGAGGAACAGCTCAAGGGGCATTTCTTCCTGATGCCTACGCCGGAATCCTACACAACGCTGAGGAAGGCGCTGCTGGGTGAGTAATGGACAAGCCGCTTGTGATCGGGATTGCCCAACTGGGCATAGTGAAATACCCGCAGAAAATAACGACTCTGGGCCTAGGCTCATGCATCGGGGTGACGATGTATGACAAGGTAAAAAGGATAGGAGGAATGGTTCATGTCATATTGCCTGAGGGCGACAAGTCGGCGCCAAACAGGGCAAAATACGCCAATCTGGGCGTCGACTATCTGCTGGAGCAAATGCTGAAAAACGGCGCAAGCCGAATGTCGCTGGTGGCGAAAATGGCGGGAGGGGCACATATGTTCAGCGGCCTCAGCCAAAACAGCGATATTCTGAAGGTGGGGGACCGAAACGCGGCGCAGTGTGCGTCGGCGCTGCTGCGCCTAAGAATTCCGATTCTCGCGAGAGATACGGGCGGCACCTGCGGAAGGACGATTGAGCTGAACACAGAGGA
>QAKS01000009.1 GCA_003343685.1 Clostridiales bacterium
GGCATATGATACCGATGAGATTATGAGTGATTCTTCGGCGATTTTAAAACGCTTGGGAATGGGGATGAACAGCAAAGGTTACGCGTTTTTGAGGGATGGCCTGATGCTCTACATTCAGGAGCCGTCCTGTCTGGACGACCTTTCCGAGAGGATGTATCCTCTGATAGCGGAAAAATACAGCACAACGGCCGCCTGTGTCGAAAGAAATATGCGGACAGCGCTGGAAAAGGCGTGGGGACGCGGCGATATGGATTTTGCGGAGCAGCTGTTCGGATACAGCATTGACGAGGAAAAGGGGAAGCCCACCAACATGGCCTTTATCGCCACGGTAGCGGATTATATGATGGCAAATCATTTCCATAGGACGAAGGACAAAAGAAAATAATATGCGTTGAAAGCTGCAAAATTGCGTTTTTATCTGTCAGAGGAGCGGGAGAGTCCGCTCCTCTGACATTGCGCATAATTTTCAGACGCGCCGAGCCGCAGAATATGCGGCTATTTCATATGATATGAAATAATCCTCCACATTTCGTACTATACTATATAGTAGAACAATCGGGGGTAAAACCATGAAAAAATTTTTTGCGTCCTTTTTGGCCATGATATTTACTGTGTGCGGCATACACACAGTAGGGCGGGCGGCGGAGACAGGGGATTGTTATGTGTTGATGGAGGCGGGAACGGGTGAGGTGATTGCCGAAAAAAATGCTGACAGCGAACAGAGTGTTTATGGCCTGACGAAGCTGATGTCGCTGCTCGTAATATACGATGCCATAGGAGAGGGAACGCTGAAGGCAGATATGGAGACAGCCGTATCTCGGGAGGCGGCAAAAAAGACGGGAGTACGTGCCTTTCTCGACAGCGGGGCGGTCTATACAGTAGATGAGCTGCTTTTGCCAGCCGTTATGTGCGGCGCGAATGACGCCGTTGCAGCGCTGGCAGAGACGGTGTCCGGCAGCGAAGAGGCTTTTGTGGATGCGATGAATGAAAAGGCAGATAAGATAGGGATATCTGCATCGTTTGCCGACTGTACGGGCTTGTCGCCGGAAAACAAGGCCACTCCCCGCGGTCTGGCGCAGATCTGTGCCGCATTGTCCCAATATGCGGGTATATTCAAGCTGAGTTCTATCGGTACAGAGACATTTGTGCATAAAAGCGGGAGAGAGACAGAGTTGGCAAACGCGAACAGGCTGATCAGAGAAAGCGGGTATGACGGGCTGATGACTTCGTCAAACGGTACGGCTGACTATGCGGTTGCCGCTACATATAAGAGTGGCAGCGCCCGATATATCTGTGTTGTGACAGGAGCAGCCAATTCTGCTTCCCGCTTTGAAACGGCCAGGCAGCTGGTGGGAGAAGCGGACGCCATGTATTCCGTCAAAAGGATCGCAAAGGAGGGATCGCTTGTTAAGGCGATTGAGGCTGAGGATGTATCGGAGGGAGAAATCCAGATCTATGCAAAAGACGATTTAGCTGTGCTGTATAAAAAAGGAGAGGACATCAAAAAGACGATAGAAATAGAGGAGATTGTACTGCCGCTTTCTGCCGGCGACAAAGTGGGGGAAATATCCGTGGAAGGCAAGGGAAGCGTCGATCTGATTGTCAAACAGGATTATGAGATTTCCACCTTTATGTCCGCGGCGTCGAAGGTGATTCGGGACAGATTGGGTCTGCTCAGTATCTAATCAAGCGCGAATTTGTCCCGCCGCAGCGGAAGACTGTATTATAGGCGGTGTAGGACGGACGAAAGGGCCATTAGTCCTTTTATCAAGCCGGAGAATGCACATCTGCAAAGGGAAGTCTTTTGTCTGACTGCATGAATCTTGAAAAAACTCTTGCTTTTATGGAAACAAGGTGGTATAATCCATATGTTATGTAAAAGAGGAGGGTAGAGATTTGGATACAATATCTCTGATAATTAAAATAATACTGTGTATCTTCTCGGTGTTTCTGATTATTGTTGTGCTGCTGCAGTCGGGCAACAGAACGGGTCTTTCGGGCAGCATCAGCGGCGGCGCTGAGATGATAGTGGGCAAGAGCAAAGCGAGAGGAATGGACGCTCGCCTCGCAAAGCTGACGAAGATCGCGGCTGTCGGATTTATGATATTGGCGGCAGGGTTGGTTGTGCTGAGCAGATTTGCTGCATAAAATTGATGAAAAACGCCCACGGTTTGTGGGCGTTTTTTTGTAGAAGAGAATGGGTGAATATGATTGGATAATAAAGAGATTTTAGAATATCTGGACAAGCGGGGCGTGGCGACGGCAGGAGACCTCAGAAAAAAATTCGGGATAAATGACGAGCAGGCGCACGGAATTATGAAGCAGCTTGTAAAGGACAGGGAGGCCTTTTCGGTTAAAAAGGGAGACGCTGTTTGCTCTCTTCGGGCGAAGGGCCGCGTAAAAGGAGTTCTCAGCATCAAGCAGGGCGGGTTTGGTTTTGTGCTTTCGGAGGATGGAGATGTTTTCGTCGGAAAAAAAGATATAAAAGCTGCGTTTGACGGAGATGTGGTGCTGGTAAAACTCAAGGTGGATTCCCACGACGGACGGCGGCGCGAAGGAAAAATTGAAGAAATTCTCTCCGACGGGCCGCAGACTGTGGTCGGTGTGGTAAGACGGAGGAAAAACGGATTATTTGTTGTTGCCGACAGCCGTTCGATCGGCAATATCTATATTAAAAAAAGCGGAAGAAACGGGGCGGAGGACGGGCAGGTAGTTTTGACCGAGATTACGCGCCGCGGAGACGGAGAGGAGCCTCACGAAGGGGTTATACGGGAGATTTTAGGGGTCAAAGGCGAGCCGGGAGTGGACATTCTCGCTATAGCCAAAACCTTTGGATTGGAAGAGCCCTTCCACAGCAAGGTGGTGCGGGAGGCGGAGCGGGTATCCCGAATCCCTGTTGAAGAAAAGGAGCTGGCGCGGCGGGAAACGTTGTTTTCCAAAACCATTTTTACGATAGACGGCGACGACGCAAAGGATTTGGACGATGCTGTCTCTCTGGAGAGACTTAAAAACGGAAATCTGCTTTTGGGAGTGCATATTGCCGACGTGAGCTGGTATGTTGCCCATGGCTCGGAGTTGGACAAAGAAGCGCTGGAACGGGGAACAAGCGTCTATCTGCTGGACCGGGTGATACCGATGCTTCCGAAACAGTTGTCCAATGGCATTTGTTCGCTGAACGAACGTGAGCTTCGTCTTACAATGTCGTGCTTTATGGAAGTGTCGCCCCACGGCAAAGTGCTGTCGCACAGGCTGGCGGAGACGGCCATTATATCACGCCACAGGATGACATACCATAATGTGAATGCTATTTTGGAGGGGGATGGAGCGCTGCGGGCGAAGTACAGGGATATTGAGGAGCCCATAGCGGACATGGCGAAGCTGGCTGCCGCCATGAGAAAAATACGAATGAAGCAGGGCAGCATAGACTTCGATCTGGATGAGGCGAGGATCAGCTTGGACGCCAGCGGAAAGCCGACGGATGTCTCTCTGCGGGAGCGGGGAGCTGCCGAGAGGATGATAGAAGAATTTATGATTGCGGCAAACAACTCGGTAGCGGAGGAATTCTTTTACAAGGAAATTCCGTTCCTTTACCGTATTCATGAAGCGCCGGATCCCGATAAAATGCGAGAGCTCAGCATATTTCTGTCTAACTTTGGATACAGACTGCACGGAGCGATCACGAACAAAATGCTTCAGGAAGTTCTAATAGACTGCGAGGGGAGGCGAGAGGAGGCCATTATTAACAAAGTCTCTTTGCGATCTCTGAAAAAAGCTAAGTATTCTACGGAGAATAAAGGGCATTTCGGCCTTGCATCGTCGGCGTACAGCCATTTTACGTCGCCCATCAGACGGTATCCGGATTTACAGATACACAGGATTATCCGGGAATACCTGCGTGGGGAGCTTGACGAAAAAAGGAAGAGCCATTATGCGCGGATTCTGCCGGAGGTGGCGGCAAAATCCAGTGACAGAGAAAAGCGCGCGATAGAAGCGGAGCGCATGGTAGACGACATCAAAAAGGCTGAATATATCAGTCGGTACATTGGAGAGACGTTTGACGGAGTGGTGTCTGGCGTCACGGGATCGGCGCTGTTTGTGGAACTGCCGAATACGGTTGAGGGCGTGGTCCCGCTGAAAACGATGCGAGGAGACTATTACGAATATAACCGGGAAATGTACTGCGTGATAGGCGAGCGGACGAGAGAAAAGATCAGTCTGGGAGACGGCGTTAAAATACGTGTAGAGAGAGTAGACGTAGATACGGCTCGTGTGGAATTTTCGCTGATACAGGAAAAAGGGAACAAAAAGAAAAGGCCGCATAAGGGCGGAAAGAAGAAGAGAGAGAAGAGGGGGAAACGGAGGTAACTGCATGGCTTCGGGAATAAAGGTGATTGCAACAAACAAAAAAGCGCGCCACGATTTCTTTATCGACGATACCTATGAGGCCGGAATTGAGTTGGCGGGAACGGAGGTCAAGTCGATACGCATGGGCAAGGTGAATCTGCGGGATTCTTATGCTGTAGTGAAAAATGGTGAGTTATTTTTGCTGGGAACGCATATCAGTCCCTATGAAAAGGGAAACATAATGAACAGGGATCCTTTGCGCACACGCAGGCTGCTGATGCATAAGAAAGAGATCAGCAAGCTGATGGGCCTGACGACTCAAAAAGGATTTTCTCTTGTACCATTGTCTTTTTACTTGAAAAATGGTAAAGTAAAGGTGGAGATAGGGCTGGCGAGAGGAAAGAAGCTCTATGACAAGCGCGCCGATTTAAAAGAGAAGGCGCAGAAACGCGATATTGAAAAGGCTATGAAGGTGCGGTAGCGCCTTTCTATAGATTACGTGGGGCCGTACTTGGCTTCGACGGGGATCAGTCTTGGGCGGATAAGCAAGCCGCAGTGCCCAAAGCTGCGCTAAAAAAGTGGGACTTAAAATTAAACGCTAAAGAAGATAATTTCGAATTAGCTGCTGCCTAAGGGCAGCCTGTCGCACGGGGAAGTTCCTATCGGTCCCCGGGCGGCATCAAACAAGATAGGGTACTGCTCTGCCTGCAGTCTTGAGGGCAGAGACGGACCTTTCAAGACTACCCGGCGCGACCCAGCGGAAAAGGGGCGCGTTCAGGGGAAATTAAAAATTTTTCGCTAAGCTTGTAGAAAATTCGTTTCGGAGGTTCTCGGACAGGGGTTCGACTCCCCTCGGCTCCACCA
>QAKS01000027.1 GCA_003343685.1 Clostridiales bacterium
GCGACGGTTATCGTCTCTCAGGGCTTTGGTGCAAAGGATACGGAAAAGCTGGATCGGTCTTTGCATACAGCTTATGCGTTTGCGCTGTCGTTCGGCTTAGTGGTCGGGGTGGCGGGAGTGTTCTTTGCGCCGAATCTTCTTGAGCTGATGAGCACGCCGAAGGAGCTGATGGCAGATTCGTCCCTCTATGTGAGCATTTATTTTGCGGGACTGCCTTTTGTCATGGTATACAACATGGGTTCCGCCGTCCTGCGCGCCACAGGCGACTCCAAGCGTCCGCTCTATTATCTGATTGTGTGCTGTGTGATCAATATTGCGCTGGACCTGCTGTTGGTGCTTTTGCTGAATATGGGCGTATTGGGTGTGGCAATTGCTACGCTCTTCTCTCAGGGCGTCAGCGCCGTTCTTGTCACACGGACGCTCATGTTCCGCACTGAGGGAATGAAGCTCAGACTGTCGAAGATTCGTTTCAAAAAGGGAATGCTGCCGACAATGCTGAAAATCGGCCTGCCGACGGGAATTCAAGCCAGCATGTACAGCCTTTCCAATATGATTGTGCAGTCTGCGCTGAACGGCTTTGGAGTGGACACGATGGCGGCATGGACGGCTTTCGGAAAGATCGACAGTATTGTCTGGATGATCAACGGCGCATTCGGCATCGCCGCCACGACCTTTGTGGGACAGAATTTCGGCGCGGGGAAACGGGACAGAGTCCTGCGAGGGACGCGTGTGTGCCTGCTTATGACGTTGGGTACAGAGATGGCGCTGAGTCTGCTGATTGTGTTGTTCGGTAAATATCTGTTTCACATTTTTGTGCCGGGGGAGGCGGCCGTAGTGGAGATCGGCCTCTCTATGGTGCGGATCATTTCGCCCCTCTACTGGATATTTGCATTTATAGAGATTTTTTCCGGATCGCTTCGTGCGCAGAACAGCGTTCTGGTGACGACGCTGATGACGATGACGGGAGTGTGCCTGCTGCGCATTGTGTGGGTGAAGCTGATTGTGCCGGCGGGGACGCTTGAGGAGACGATCGCCTGCTATCCCATCACATGGATTGTGACGGCCGCTGCTATGATTGTATACTACATCTACAAGCAAAAAAGAATCCGAGAATGACATATGGAACCCAAGCGGAATCACCGGCAGAACACAAAAAAGCGCGGGAAGAGGAAAGTCCTCTTGGCCCGCGCCGCGTTTTTCAGAAGCTGTCAGTGCTGGAAGGGAATAAAATCACAGGTATCTGCAGCTTGGACAGTAAAGGAAATCTTGAGGGTACTCCGGGGATGTTTTTTGGAAAAAGCGCGAAGAACCCGACCTACAGCCATGCAGGAGTTCTCATAGCTCGCCAGCGGCAGAAGAAGCAAATATTGGGATACGCTGTATCTCGTGAATACATCCGTGTGACGGAGAGACAATACAATGCAGTCTGCGAGACTGTCCATCGCAGAGGACAGTCGTTTGACGGGCGGGACGGAGCCGTCTTGTGCAGAGAGTGTGATCAGCGCCAGATGTGCACTTGTACCCTGCCGGGATATAAAATAGCGCAGCACTGAGTAATACTGCCGGAAAAACGCATATTCACACTGGCAGGCGCCGTTCTCCTCATTGTTGAGTATGAGTGCATTTTTGATTTTGGACAGATCGTTCTCAATTGGATTTTCCGTCTTGACGACGAGAGAATATAAATCGAGAAATTCCTCCGACGGCGTTGTGCCGAACTGGTCGTAAAACATGTTGAGGGCATTGTCGTACTGCTGCTCTGCCGCAGCATACGAGCCTGACGCCACAAGTGCGCGGATGAGGCAGATATAGAGCTCTTCACAATAAGGGTCTATAGATACAGCTTTTGTCGTAAGGCGCACGATCTCCGTATACTGGCCGGAGGCCTGTAAAAGAGAGACAGCCTCCCGCATGGCTGATAAAAACATGTTGTGATAAAAGGAGGCTATGGGAGCAACCCACAGGTCGGTGGCAAAAGCGGAAAGAAATGTACCGTCGTACAGCGAAAGAGCGTCGAGCAGACAGGAAAGCCGCTCATCGGGATCGGAGCATTGCTTTTTGCACAGCTGCTCAAACTGTTCTGTGTCCAGTTCAACCGGCCCCTTTGACGTCCATGAGAAATAATACTGCCGATGCGTAATGATCTCTTTAATGTTTGGGATACCGATAGACGATACGAGAACACGCAGCCGAAACAGAAGCGTTTTTAATGCGTTGGAAGGGTCTCCCGACTCTCCGGCGTTCCACAGGGCGTCTATAATCTCGGATTCAGGGATGTTTTTGCCGTGATGATAGACGAGATAGTGCAGAAGCGAAAGCATTTTCCGCGAGCGCATATCATTGCCGTTAATTGATTTGTTTTTGTATGTCAGCGAAAAGTCGCCGAACATTTTTACTTTAATACTATCCATAATGTTACATTATCATATGCGGTTCAAATATGCAATATAAAAGTTATTTTAAGTCAAAAAAGTTCACAAAATCAAGGAGGTTGAAGTTAAGAAAAAGAGCGTTTTTAATCGGTTTTTAATGACTCCGGAGGGTCAGTAAATAACAGCTGTGTAACAAGTGTGTGGTAAAAAGAATATACTAATAATAAAATTTGACAGCAAGGAGAAATAAAGATGGGATTTGTCCCGATCAACAGAGGCCTCAAGGTGATTACCGTATATTCGTATGATGGAAAGATCGCAGAGGGAACTGTTTTGGATACATATAGTGACAAAAGCTATGCCTTTCGAGGGTTGGTGAATCTGCTGTTTCTGATAGAAGAACTGGAGGACAGGTGCGGGAATACCGAGAAATTTATGGAGGACAGGTCTATAGCCCACGATATCCGTACCAATGTGAAGCCGATCGAGGCGAAAAAGAGGGACGATGTGCCGCTGGCCACGTTCGGCGTGAGGATTTTGTTCCGCCAGAATGCGTCGTGGCAGGGGCAGATCCTTTGGAATGACAGAAAGCGGGAGGCCTGCTTCAGAAGCGTGTTTGAACTGATTAAGCTGATGGACGACATGCTGTGTGGGAAATAGCAGAAATACCTGCCTGTTTTATGGCAGCGCCGGCTGCGGCGGTGCAAAAACGGAGGAATGAAAACACAGGAGATATTTCAGCACAGCACGGTTTTTATGCCGTGCTTTTGTTTTGCTTTGATTCCGCTTGTATCGGCAGAGGAAACAAGGTATAATTTTTGTAGTGTATGACTTTGTTTGGAGGGCGTGACAAGTGAAAACAAAAAAACCAGATGACAGATATCTTTCCGCCTTTTGCAGAGAACTTTATATGATCATAGCTTCCGGGATAACGGCGGATGAGGGCCTTGAGATGATGGCGGAGGACTGCCGTGACAAAAAGGAGAAGGAGTTGTTTGCGGGAATGGTCCGGGCTATGAGCGGGGGCGCAATGCTTTCCGGCGCGATGCGGGAGGCGGACGCATTTCCGGACTATATGACGGAGATGATCGGCCTGGGAGAGCGCACGGGCAATGTAGACAATACGCTCAAGGCGCTGGGCGATTATTATGAAAAGCAGGCGCGGATGAGGGAAAGTGTAAAAAGCGCCGTGATCTATCCGGCGGTTTTGCTGGTCATGATGCTGCTTGTAGTGGGTGTTCTGGTGATAAAGGTGCTTCCGGTTTTTGCAGACGTATACGGTCAGATGGGCGCGTCAATGCCTGCGCTGGCTCTTACGATTATGGAGGCGGGCGTCGCAGTGGGAACCCATTGGTATATTGCGGCAGGTGTTGTTGTGTTGATCGTTATTGGCGCCACCGCCATTTCCCGTATGCCTTCCATGCGGGAAAGGGGATTTTTCAGAAGGACGAAGAAAAAAATCGCTGCTGCGCACATGGCCCAGGCGCTTGCTATGGCAATGCAAAGCGGCATGGATACGTCGGAGGCGTTGGAGGCGGCACAGAGGCTGACGGCCGGTACGGTGATGGCGGGGACGGCTGCCCGGCTGAAAGCGTTGGTGGACGGCGGGGAAAGTCTTACTTCTGCGTTTTCCAAAGAAAACGTGTTTACCGCCGTGGAACGGCGTACCTTTTCAATTGGGGTCAGAACGGGCAGCGCGGATGAAGCTATGAATATGATTGCCGAAAATGCGGGCGAGGAAGCCGAGAAGGCGGTAGACGAGCTGGTGGCAAGGATCGAGCCGGCTATGGTAGTGATCATGACAGTGATCGTCGGCGTCGTACTGCTGTCGGTGATGATTCCGCTGATGGGCGTCATGGCCACGCTGATGTAGGGAGGTGCGGAGCATGAGAAATCATTCCGTCCGCGAGGCGGTGTGGCAAAGCCTGATTGCGCTGGCGGTATTCCTCATGGTCGGCGTCGTCATGGTGACGGCGGTAAACAACGCAGCGGCGGGCGGCGAGGCCGAGGAACTGAAAACGGCAGAGAGAAGCTTGGAACGTGCGGCGGTGCTGTGTTATGTGGCGGAGGGCTGCTATCCCATGACATATGAGTACCTGAAGGATCATTACGGCGTAAGAATCGACGAGGAGAAGTTTGCTGTGGATTACAGGATTTTTGCTTCCAACGTTATGCCGGATATCACTGTTTTGAGGCGGGACGAATGAAACGAAGGCATACGGTAGACGTTGTATTTGCGCTGGGGCTGTTTCTGGTGTTCGCTGTATCGGTGCTTCTGGTGCTGCTGTCGGGCGCGGAGGTGGTTGCATCCGTTCAGGACTCCTCGGCGGAGCGTGTGAACGAGCGGGTCTGCCTGCCCTATATTGCGACAAAGGTGCGCCATTATGACGAGGCAGGCAGAATTCGGAAGGGACAGTTCGGCGGCGGAGACGCCCTTGTCATGACGGAAGAGGCGGACGGCATGGAGTTTGTCACGTATCTGTATTGCAGCGGCGGAAAACTCAGGGAGTTGTTTTGTGAAAAAAATGCGGAGCTGGACGCGGCTGCGGGAGAGGAAATCGGAGATGCGGCAGCGCTTGAAATAGAGGAGCGGGGCGGCGGGCTGATCAGTGTGACGTGCCGCTATGACGACAAAGAGAGCGACAGCATATTGCTGTATGTGAGAAGCGGGCAAGAGGGTTTATCATGAACAGAGACAGAACGAAAACAGGACTGTTTATGATGGAAATGATATTGGTTATTTTGCTGTTCGCAGTATCGGCTGCCGTTTGTATGCGCATTTTCGGCGCGGCAGACAGAGCCGAACGCAGAAGCTCTGATATATCATCGGCGGTAATGGCGGCGGAAACGGCGGCAGAGGCGTACAAGGCGCGGAAGGGAGATCTTGCGCAGACGGCCGCCCTGACAGGAGGGACTGCGTCGGCAGATACACTTGTTGTCTGCTATGACGAAAGCTGGCGGCAATGCGCCCGGGGAAAGGAGCGTTTTGTACTCCGATTGGAGCAGCGGGCAGCGTTGGCGGCCGATATTCGCGTATGCGAGGGAGATACAGAGCTTTTTGCCATAACGGTGGCGGCGGAGGCAGCGGAATGAAGAGGATGAATGTGGGAAGCGCTACGCTGGTCATGGTGTTTTCTGTGCTGTGTCTCACGATTTTTGCCATGATTACGCTGATGACGGCGCATAATGACCTGACGGCGGCGCAGAAAAACGCGGACGCGGTGCGCGCATACTATGAGGCGGACGCAGAGGCATCCGCCATCCTTGCCGAAATAAAAACGGGAACGGTACCTGACACGGTGGAGCGGGAGCAGGGCGGCGCACTGGCCTACAGCGTGGAGATAGACGGGAACCAGAGGCTGGCTGTCCGTCTCGCAGAGAAGGACGGGGAATATGCGGTGGAGAAATGGGCGGTCGAGTATACGGGCGAATGGAAAGCGGATGATACGATAGAGGTGTGGGATGGAGAATAAGCTGAGCGGAATTGCGAAAAAATTAAAAACGGCATGGGAACGGGGAGCGACGGATATTTTTATCGTGGCGGGCGCACCCATGACGCTGAAAATAGACGGTGCGTTTGCGGACTTTGAAGAAGGAAAGCTCGGAGCGGGCGACACACGGAGGCTGATTGAGGAATTGTACCGGGAGGCGGGGCGAAGCATGGATGCCCTGACGGAGAATGGAGACGACGACTTTTCCATGTCAGTGAGCGCGGTAGCGCGGTACAGGGTAAACGCCTATAAGCAGAGGGGTTCTCTGGCGGCGGTAATCCGTGTGATCGGCTTTGGTATTCCCGATTACAGGGAAATGGATGTGCCGGAGATCGTGATGGAGCAGACGGCGCGCACCAGCGGTTTGATTCTCGTTACGGGACCTGCCGGCGGCGGAAAGTCTACGACGCTGGCATGTATGATTGACAGGATCAATTCGACAAGAGAGGGACATATCGTTACGCTTGAGGAGCCTATCGAATATTTGCACAGGGATAAAAAGTGTATTGTGAGCCAGCGGGAGATCTGCATGGACTCCGACAGCTTCCTTACAGGGCTACGGGCATGTATGCGACAGGACCCGGACGTCATCCTGCTGGGAGAAATGCGCGACAGGGAGACGATGAGCACGGCTTTGACGGCGGCTGAGACAGGGCATCTGGTGCTCTCCACTTTGCATACGCTGGGAGCCGCCAATTCCATAGACAGGATTGTAGACGCGTTTCCGGAGGGGCAGCAGAGTCAGGTAAGAGCGCAGCTGGCCATGCTGCTCCGCGCTGTCGTATCGCAGCAGCTGATCAAAGGGGTGGGCGGAAAAAATATTCCGGTGTTTGAGGTGATGGTGGTCAATGA
>QAKS01000099.1 GCA_003343685.1 Clostridiales bacterium
CCGATTCTGCAGGGAGCACACTTGCCGCAGGACTCGTCAACCGTAAAGTCGAGGAAGAATCTTGCAACGTCTACCATGCAGTTGGTGTCGTCCATGACGATCAGGCCGCCGGAACCCATCATAGAGCCGATAGCAAGCAGGTTGTCATAGTCGATCTCTATATCCAGCTTGGAGGCAGGTATGCAGCCGCCGGAAGGGCCGCCTGTCTGAGCAGCCTTGAACTCATGTCCGCTGGGGATGCCGCCGCCGATATCATAGATGATCTCACGCAGCGTCGTACCCATGGGGATCTCCACCAAGCCGGTGTTGACGATCTTGCCGCCAAGTGCAAATACCTTTGTTCCCTTGGACTTCTCCGTACCCATAGAGGCAAACCATTCTGGTCCCTTATTGAATATAACGGGGATATTTGCAAACGTCTCAACGTTGTTGATGATTGTGGGCTTTCCAAATAGGCCCTGGTTTGCCGGGAACGGCGGCTTCGGTCTCGGCTCGCCGCGGCGTCCTTCAATAGACTCCATCAGCGCTGTCTCCTCGCCGCATACAAATGCGCCCGCACCAAGACGAATCTCAATATCAAAGTCAAAATCAGTGCCGAACAGCCCCTTGCCCAGCAGGCCGTATTCTCTCGCCTGACCAATTGCAATATTCAGTCTCTCAACGGCAATGGGATACTCCGCTCTGACGTAGATATAACCCATGTTCGCACCGATAGCATAGCCTGCAATAGCCATTGCCTCAAGCACGCTGTGAGGGTCGCCCTCCAGAACGGAACGATCCATAAACGCACCCGGATCACCCTCGTCCGCGTTGCAGATCACATATTTCTGCTCAGACTCTACTCTCGCTGCAAAGGTCCACTTTGTAGCCGTCGGGAATCCGCCGCCGCCTCTTCCGCGCAGGCCCGACGCCTTTACAACGTCTATGACCTCCTGAGGCGTCATCTCTGTAAGGCATTTGCCCAACGCCTGATAGCCGTCAAGGGCAATATAATCCTCGATCTTTTCCGGGTCGATTACGCCGCAGTTTCGGAGCGCTACGCGCTTCTGCCTTTTGTAGAAGCCGATTTTATCGAGTGTTGTAACAACCTCTTCCTTCGGGGTATGCGGCTTATGCAGCAGTCTTTCCACAATTCTGCCTTTCAGCAGGTGCTCCTCGACAATTTCCGGAACATCTTCCGGCGTTACTCTGTTATAATAGCAGCCCTCGGGGTAGACAATGACGATTGGTCCGTTTTCGCAAAGCCCGAAGCAGCCTGTACGAACAACCTGTATCTCCTTGTCCAGATCCTTATTTTTGAGTTCTTCTTCAAATCTTTCAATTATCTTGAGTGAATTGGAAGACGTACATCCCGTACCGCCGCACACAAGAACATGAGCTCTGAAAAAATCCATGTTTCGTTTCCTCCGTTATTATTTATCTCTCTGCTCTGCGTAGCCGATCGTATACTCTGTGACGACGTTTCCGTTTACGATATGCTCGGCAACAATTCTCTTCGCCTTTTCAGGCGTCAGCTCGACATAGGTCACCTTCTCCTCGCCGGGCATAAATACTTCCGCGATCGGCTCCAGACGGCAAACTCCTATGCACCCTGTCTGAGACACGAGCACGTCCTTCAGACCCCGCGTACCCACTTCGTCTACAAAGGCTGCCAGCACCGGCCTTGCTCCGGCTGCGATACCGCAGGTTGCCATACCGACCACAATACGCTTTTCTGCGCCTTCCTTTTTTCTCAGGTCGACGTTATTCTGCGCCTTTTCCTTAATTGCAGCAAGTTCTGCCAAAGATTTCATTTTTGCTTCCTCCAAAAAATGTTTTAACTATTGAATCAGTCCCGTTTCCTCACAGGCTTCCTGTAAATACTCTTTCAGCCATACCGATACTTCAGGGTCGTTCAGCGGGATATCACCTATCTGCTTCCTTACCTCCTCCGTATCCAGAACTTCCTTTCCCGTGTCGCTCTCCATGACGATCTGAAAGTCCAGATCCGGATTGCATACAATGATGGAATGAACCGTTCCGGCAAAGTCGCCCAGCGGCGGCCTGTCAATATGAGACATCACATACCGGCCTGTTATCGTTGTACCCTTCCCCACTTTTGAAGTAATCCCGAACGATCCGCCTGTCGACTCGCATCCTTCTTTTAAAAGAGGAATTCCCAGTCCGACTTTTCTCGTCGTTCTCGTCGTCGTAAACGGGCTCACGACCTTTTTCAGAAAGCTCTCTTCCATGCCCTTGCCGTCGTCGGCAATCTCCACTTCAAGGCTGTCAGCCTCCATGCTTTCCGAAACGCGGATGCGGATATGCTTAGCAAGAGCAGTAATGCAGTTTTGCACAAGATCCAGAATGTGAAGGGCAATTTCGGGCATATTTCCTTACCTGTATTTTTCGACAATGCCTTTGACGTCCTCAGGAACGAGTCTGCCATAGACCTGATCGTCTATCATCATAACGGGAGCAAGGCCGCAGCACCCCAGGCATCTGGTCGCCTCGAGAGAGAACTTTCTGTCTGCAGTAGTCTTTCCCGGCTCTATCTCCAGAACCTTTGTGAGCTCCTCCAGAACGTGCTGCGAGTTTTTCACGTAGCATGCCGTACCCATACATACGCCGATGATGTGCTCGCCCTTAGGCTCCAGAGCAAACTGGGAATAAAAAGTCGCCACGCCGTAAATATCGGACATTGGAATGTCCATTTCGGTGGCGATCAGCTCCTGTACGGGGAAAGAAAGACATCCGAAGATATCCTGCGCTTTCTGCATAACAGGCATCAGTGGACCGGGCTTCTGTTTCATTTCTTCAATAAACGACTTCAGCTCGTCCACTTTCGTTGTGTCCAAATCGGAATTTGACATTGATACTGAACCTCCTAAAAATAAATTGACAACTGCCGTAAAAAAGCACATCGACTGACCATGCCGCGATCACAAGGTTCAGAGGACATACCTTTTTGTGCAATTCTACCTAGAATAATATGAGAATTATCATTCTATGATATAAGCATATATATATTATGATATATTTCTCACAAAATAGCAATGGTTTTTTTATCAAAAACCGTTATTTTTCATGGTATATCTAAAAATGTCTTGCCGTCAGTTTTTTTCTTTTCAATTCTTTCCTTTGTCATCGTGTTTTTGGTCCAACCGGTATTTTTCTGCGCCGTTTTAGCCGGAAAAGTTTTTTTCTCTCCCACTCTCTTTTCTCCTGCATACTCGTGCCGAACTCCCTGTTTTGGGTCACTTTTTCGGTTTTTTACAGCAGAATTCACCGGCCTGCCGTTGTGATAGGTTGATGTGGATATGGTCTGCGTCCCCTGACGGGGCGGCTGTCCCAACGGCCGGCGCGTGTTCTTGGCGGTATTTTTCCCGTCCTGTTTCTCCTTGACCGCCGAACGGCCGGGTACCATCGTTCCCTGGCGGGCGACATTTTCCAAAAAACCCGCCATTGTCATAAATATAATGACACCCGAACCGCCATAGCTCAGAAAAGGCAGCACAACACCTGTGGTCGGCACAATGCCGAGCGCCACGCCAATGTTGATAATCGTCTGTATAGAAATAATTCCCACCACACCCGTGGCTATCAGTCGACCCAGCATGTCAGGCGCGCGCATTGCCGCGATGACGCCTCTCCAAATCAGCGCCACGTAAAGCAGCAGGACGCATACTGCGCCGAAAAAGCCCAATTCCTCCGCTATGACGGAGAAAATCAGATCGGACTCGCTCATGGGCAAATACAGCATTTTCTGCATGCTGTTGCCCAGCCCCCGGCCAAACATGCCGCCTGCACCAAAGGAATATTTCGACTGCGTCAGCTGATAGCCCGGATCGCCCAGATTCAGAATACGCTGCAGCCTGTAACCGCCGTCTGCCGTAGGCATCAGGCCGAAAACAGCCAGAGCCCCCGCCCCGATGAGCATCACCGTCACCAAATGCGAGGTTTTTACTCCCGCTACAAACAGCATTGCCATAACCAGAAGAAAAATACAGATAATTGCGCTGTAATTCGGCTGCATAATAATGGGAATAAACAGTACCACAATCAAAAGCATATACGGCAATACGCCGGTCTTCATTTTTTCAATATCAGAGCGCGGCTTTCGTGAAACAGAAGCAGCCATAAAAATAATCAGGCACATCTTGAGAATTTCTGACGGCTGAATGCTGATGCCTATGTTAATCCATCGTCTGGAATTGTTTATGGTCACGCCGAGCGGCGTGTATACAAGCAAAAGAGACAGCACGCCAAAAAACAAAACATAGTGGTACGGTCGCAGCCTCTTCAGCAGCGTCTTGATTTTGCTGTCATATGTTTTCGGCGGCGCGCCTGTCCGTTGGAAGCGGAAGCTCAGGAACCTATGGTAATCGAAAAACATGGCAATCACCATGCAGATCGTCCCCAGCGCAGCACAGATAATCTGTTTAAAGAAATAATAATACGAGGATTCGTCCCGCGCTTCGGCGGAATAGTAGCTGGCGCTGTATACCATAACCAGACCGATGCACACCAGTATAATGATAACCAGCAGCATCGTGTAATCAAACGTCCTTGTATATGCCGTTCTGTTTTTATTTTCCTTTTTTACAGTCCCGCTGTTTTCCCTCACGCTTATTCCCCGCTACAGTCTGTTTACAATCTCCTTAAACACGTCGCCTCTCCGTTCAAAGTTGTCAAACATATCCCAGCTGGCACATGCCGGCGAAAGGAGCACGTTTCCGCCCCTCTTCGCAGCTTTTTGTGCCAGCAAAACCGCTTCCTCAAAGCTTTCGGCTTCCGATACCGCTGTAAAACCCGCTTTATCGGCGGCAGCCCTGAGCTTTTCCTTCGTCTCTCCCAAAAGAACAACATGAGTGATGTTATCCGTAAACGCCTGAAACATGCTGTCAAACTCGCTGTGCTTATCGAAACCGCCTAATATGAGTACAGTCGGTTTCGTCATGGCCTCAATGGCCTTAATGGTTGCATCCGGATTTGTCCCCTTGGAATCGTTGATATACGATACGCCGTCAACGGTTTTTACAAATTCGATCCTGTGTTCCACGCCTGCAAACGTCTTTAAAGTATATTCCACCGTCTCTGCCGATATGCCCATAGCCATTGCCAAGCAGGCCGCCGCGAGAGCGTTTTCAAGATTGTGAGCGCCGGGTATGACGATATCGTCCGTATTGCACACATAGGTCTCCCGCCCCTCGTTTCTGAACCACATTTCTCCGTTTTTCACATAAGCGCCTCTTTCCACAGGCTTTATTCTGCTGAACATAAGAACGTTCGCTCTGAGGTTTTCCGCCTCCTCTGCAACTGTTTCGCTGTCTGCATTCAGCACCGCAAAGTCCTCTTCCGTCTGGTTTTCAAACACGCGCATTTTGCAGGCTTTATAATATTCCATCGTCAAAAATCTGTCCATATGGTCCTCCGTAACGTTCAGAAGAGCTGCTGCGCGCGGCCGAAATGTTTCAATGGTCTCCAGCTGTAATGCCGCAACCTCAGCCACGATAATATCGCCTTTCTTTGTCTCCAGCGCCTTCTCCGTAATAGGAATCCCTATATTTCCCAGCACATACGTATTCCTTCCCGCATTTTTAAAAATTTCGCCCGTAAGCGCCGTCGTCGTCGTCTTGCCGTTTGTTCCGCTGATGCAGACGAACTCTCCCTCTGCACACAAAAATCCCAGTTCTATTTCGGATATAACCGGTTTTTTCAGCTCATATGCCTTCCTTATGAAATCAAGCCTCGTCGGTACGCCCGGACTCAGCACAAGAATGTCCGCACTTTCCATGCATTCCATAGGATCCTTGCCCATCCAGTCCTCACACTGCTCGGGCAGCCCTCCCAGTTCGACCTCGTCGGATGTCCTTTTGTCATACAGCATGAC
>QAKS01000051.1 GCA_003343685.1 Clostridiales bacterium
CAGAGGCTGATGGAAAAAATTGCGCAGCAAAAAGAGCCGACGGAGCCGGTACCTGTCTTTGAAGGGGAGGATATGGCTCAGGTAAAGAGCCAACTGGTAAAGCTCATTGTCTGCGACGGCATGACGATAGGGTCTGTCATTCTCATATCGGGCGACAGACCCACTTCAGAGTCGGATGAAAAGTGCAGCCGCATTGCGGCAGGCTTTATCAGCGCGCAGATTGGAGAGTCAATCTAAAGCCACGGCTCGACCATGAGAAGGCTTCTCATGATTTCCTCATCGTGGTCAAAGGCAATGTTTTCACTGGAATGAATTACGATATCGGACTGATGCGGCGGCGCGAAACCGGAAACGGCAGCGCCGTCTATTTTAATCTCCATGCTGCCGTTCGAGAACTCCAGAATATGGCGCATAGCGTTTACTCCGCCGCGGAATTCCGGCGCCGTTTCGTGGCGGCACAGCCGGAACCAGAAGGCCGATTTGGCATCGTCGCCGGCCTTGGGAGATACGGCGGATTTGTCAATGACTGCGGTGTAGAGCCCGGTCAAAACGCGGTCTCTCGGATCGCGGCCGATGCCGCCCATGGTATAGCACTGTACGAGGGGGATGTTGCTGACGCCCGTCTCCTCGAAAAGCTCCCGCGCCGCCGCTTCGTGCAGTTCCTCGTCCATGTTGAGAAAGCCGCCGGGCAAGGCGAGCTGTCCCTTGGCGGGAAAGCCGCCGCGTTCGATCAGCAGAAGCCAAAGTCCGTCGGCATCTTTTGCATAGACGGCCACATCCACGGTGAAGGAGGCTTTCTTATATTTGTCCGCATCATAGCTCTGTAAGAATTTCGCCTCCTCCGGTGATGTCACTGCGTATTTTCTGCTCATGTTCTGTCTTCCTTTCTTTCGGCGGCCTGCCGCGGCTGTTTATTTTTTCCGAACAATACTGATATTATACCATGCAGGGTGAGAGTCAACAACAGGAACTGTGGTTTTTTCGGCAAAGTTATGGCACGTCAAAGACGCTTGTGATATGATAAGAAAAAGAGCTTGGAACAAAGGAGAGAAAAATGACCGGTGCTGAAATCGCGATACGGTGCATAGAGGAACAACGGGGAAAAACGGTGTTCGGGTATCCCGGCGGACGGGCGCTTAAGCTTTATGATGCGCTTTATCAAAGCGGGCTTTCGCATATTCTGATGACAAACGAGCAGCACGCCGTCAATGCGGCGGTGGGATATGCGCGTGCGTCCGGACGGTGCGGTGTAGTACTGGCTACGTCGGGTCCCGGCGCGACAAATCTGGTGACGGGCATTGCGAACGCCTATATGGATTCGGCTCCCGTCGTCATACTGACGTGCAACGTCCCGCGGGGAAAACTGGGGACGGACGCCTTTCAGGAGATTGACATTGCGGGCGTGACTATGCCCATTACAAAATACAATACAATCGTCGGAGACGCCGCACAGCTTGCGGATACGGTTCGCTTTGCATTCAGGACGGCTATGAGCGGCAGGAAGGGGCCGGTTCTGGTGGATATTCCGGAGGACGTTCTCTATGAGGAGGCGGACTATGCGCCTAAGCCGCCGGAAGAAGCGGAGCGGGCAGTCCATTACAGCAAAGAAGAACTGGCACGGGCGGCGGAGCTGATCAATAAGAGCAGAAAGCCGGCCATCTATGCGGGGGGCGGCGTTATTGCTGCCGGAGCGCAGGCAGAGCTGGCGGAATTGCAGGAACGAACGCAGGCGCCTGTGGGCATGTCTATGATGGGGCTGGGCGCATATCCGCCCGGTGGGCGCGGCTATGTGGGTATGATCGGCGCGTACGGAAGAAAGCGCGCGGCAGCGGCAATGGACGAATGCGATCTTCTGATTGCCGTCGGCGCACGGTTTTCCGAGAGAACCGCGCCGGATTCGGAGAACTTTGCAAAAAACGCGAAAGTGCTGCATATTGACGCGGACGCAGCAGAGGTCAACAAAAACAGGCGCACGGACGCGTTCCTGATCGGAGACGCGCGGCTTGCGCTTTCCGCGCTGCTGCCCGGGATTGAGCAGAAAAGGGCGCCGTGGCTGGATGAAAACAACGCGGCGGAGTGGGACGGCGGCGTGCATATCAGCTGTCGCGACGAGTTCGCCTTCCGCGTATTCCGTGAACTGGACAGGGCCGCCGGAGACAGGGTTATCTATACCACGGACGTGGGAGATCATCAGCTATGGGTGACAAAATATCTGGAATTCGGCGGGGACAAGCGTCTCATTACCTCCGGAGGACTCGGGGCGATGGGCTTTGGACTGGGCGCGGCAGTGGGCGCGTCTATCGGCGCGGGAAACGCCCGGGTGATCAACATATCGGGAGACGGCAGCTTCTATATGAACATGGCGGAGCTGGCGACGGTTGCGCGGCTGGGGCTGCCGGTGGTGGACGTTGTGATCAACAACAGGGCGCTGGGCCTCGTGAGACGGCAGCAGCGGCTGTTTTTCGAGGGCAGGGAAAGCCAGTCCAACACGGACTGGAATACGGATTATGTAAAGCTGGCGGAGGCAATGGGGATTGCCGGCTTCCGTATAAGGAGCGAGGACGACGTAGCGCCCGTGATGAAAAAGGTGATGGAACGGGATATGGGCGCGCTGATAGAGATTGAGGCAGGGGAGGAATAAGGCATTGGAGAGAAGATACGTATTGTCGGTGTTGGTGGAGAATAAATCGGGCGCACTGGCGCGGATTTCGGGCATGTTCAGCCGCAGGGGCTACAATATTGTCTCCCTTACAGTGGGAGAGACGCTGGACCCGTCGCTGTCCCGCATGACGATAGAGCTGTATGGAGACGCGCATATTTTAGAACAGATTCAAAAGCAGCTTGCGAAGCTCATTGAGGTGAAAAAGATTACCGAGGTCGACGTAAAAAACGCCGTATTTCGGGAACTGATGCTTGTGAAAGTGAGGGTACGCGCCGGAGACAGGGCGAATATCGTCGGCATCTGCAACGTGTTCGGCGCGACGATCGCGGATCTGTCCCCCACGACCGCCACTATTGAAACGACGAACAGAGTGAGCAAAAACAATTCCCTTCTGGAGGTGCTGAAGGACTATGGTGTGCTGGAGGTGGCGCGGACGGGAATTGCGGCGCTTCAGCTGGGAGAAACGGTTCTGTAGGGCAGAGGAAAGAATATTGAAATAATTCGATAAATACAAAAGGACAGCGAATGTGTGAAGAAGAACGACACCGGGGGCTGTCCGGTCGGGTGAAAAAGACAGGCAGCGAGGCAGGGTATCGCAGTGCAGGAGACAGCGAGCGCGCGAAGAGAGACGAAACAGGGAACTGTCCGGTCGAGTGAAAAAGACAGGCCGCGAGGCAAAATATCGCAACGAAGGAGGCAGCGAACGCTGATGAGACGGATTAAAATATTGGATACAACACTGCGGGACGGGGAGCAGTCGCCCGGATGCAGCATGAATAAGAGTGAAAAGCTGAAAATTGCAAGACAGCTTATGCGCTTGAATGTGGACGTGATCGAGGCGGGCTTTGCAATATCCAGCCCCGGAGATTTTGAGTGCGTGGAAGCGCTGGCGCAGGAGATCAGGGGCTGTACGGTGTCGTCGCTGTGCCGCGCGCTTAAGGGGGATATTGACGCGGGCTATCATGCCGTCAAATCCGCTGAGGATCCGATGCTCCATGTGTTTATCGCTACCAGCGACGTTCACATGCAGTATAAGCTGAAAATGACTCGCGACCAAGTGCTGGACAGCATCCGAGAGTCGGTAAGCTATGCGAAAAGCCTTATACCCAAGGTGGAGTTCTCCTGTGAGGACGCGACCCGCTCCGACAGGGATTTTCTCGTAAAATGTATTGATACAGCAGTAAAATGCGGCGCCACAACCATTAATATCCCGGATACCGTCGGCTATGCCGAGCCGGATGAGATGGAGGAGCTGGTAGCCTTTGTGAAAAACACCGTCCCGGGCATGGAAAAAGTGATCCTTTCCGTACACTGCCACGACGATCTGGGCATGGCGGTGGCAAACTCGCTCGCCGCCGTCAAGGGCGGCGCAGACCAAATCGAATGCACGATAAACGGCATCGGCGAGCGGGCGGGCAATGCGGCGATGGAGGAGGTGGTGATGGCGCTGGTCACGCGGGGAAAGCATTTCGACGCGCAAACCCGCATCGATACGCGCCAGATTATGCGGACGACGACGCGGCTGTCCCGCATCATCGGCGTGAGTATCCCGCCGAACAAGGCGATTGTGGGCAAAAACGCCTTTGCCCACGAGAGCGGTATCCATCAGCACGGCGTGTTGGCAAACAAGCTGACCTATGAGATCATGACGCCGGAGTCCGTGGGCATTGCGGAGAACACAATGGTTCTCGGAAAGCATTCGGGCCGTCACGCATTTGAGGAGCATTTGCGCTTTTTGGGCTACAGTCTGCTTCCGGAGTCTGTGGACACGCTGTTTGAGCGGTTCAAGGTGCTGGCGGATAAGAAAAAGACCATCAGCGATTTTGATATTGAGGCGCTGGTGGATACGCTGTCCAAAACGGTCAAATACTACGATCTGGAGCGGTTCGTCATCAACACCGGAAACACGATCCACCCGACGGCTATCGTCAGCCTGAAAACGAGGGACGGAGAGACGAGGGAGGACGTTGCAGTGGGCACAGGTCCTATCTATGCCGCTTTCAAGGCCATAGACAAGATCACCGGCATGGATGTATCTCTGGACGACTTTAAAATCTCGTCGGTTACGGAGGGCGACGACGCTCTCGGCCAAGTGTCTGTGAAGGTGGGCATGGGCGGCAGATGGGTCACGGGCCGCGGACTCTCCACGGACGTGCTGGAATCTTCCATCATGGCATATATCCACGCGATCAACAAGCTGAAGAGCATGGAGGGACTTTGATATGGAAGGAAAAAACGTCACTGTATTGGACTCAACGCTGCGCGACGGAACGCAGGGCCGCGGCGTGTCCTTTTCGGTTTCCGACAAGCTGAAAATCATAAAAGCGCTGGATCGGCAGGGCATTGCATATATTGAGGCGGGAAATCCCGGCTCGAACCCCAAGGACAGGGAACTGTTCGATCAGGCGCAGGACATCAGCCTCACAGCCTCCCGTCTGGTAGCGTTTGGCAGTACGCGGAAAAAAACGTCCGCCGCGGAGGAGGACGAGGGCCTTCGCAGCCTTGTGGCGGCAAAGACCGACTGGGTGTCGGTTTTCGGCAAGTCGTCCATATTCCATGTGCAGACGGTGCTGCAGGCTGCGGGAGACGACAATCTCGCCATGATTCGCGATTCGGTTGCGTATCTTACGGGATGGGGCAAAAACGTATTTTTTGATGCGGAGCACTTTTTTGACGGCTATAAAGAAGATGAGGAGTATGCTATGGCCACGCTGCGGGCGGCGGCAGAGGGCGGCGCGCGGATGGTTGTCCTCTGCGACACCAACGGCGGGTCTTACATTACGGATATATACAGGATTACGGAAAAGGTCGTGAAGGCGTTTCCCGATGTGGAGGTAGGAATTCACGCCCACAACGATATGGGACTGGCAGTGATCAACTCCATGGTTGCCGTAGAGGCGGGCGCTTCTCATGTGCAGGGGACGTTCCTCGGTATTGGCGAGCGGGCGGGCAACGCAAACCTGTCTACGCTGATTCCCGATCTGCAGCTGAAGCGGGACATCGCGTGTGTGCCGCAGGAGTCCATGCACCTCATTACGAAGACGGCTCGCACGGTGGCGGACGCCGCCAACAAGGTTATTTCGTCCAATATGCCCTATGTGGGCAGCGGAGCCTTTGCGCATAAGGGCGGAATGCACATAGATGCGGTAGTGAAGGACAGCGCGACCTTTGAGCATGTCGCCCCCGAAGCGGTTGGGAATACCCGGCGGCTGGTGGCCAGCGAGGTGGCGGGGGCATCGACGCTGATGGACAGAATCCATAAATACGATCCCACGCTTACGAAGGATTCGGACAAGACGAGAAAAGTGGTCGAGAGACTGAAATCGCTGGAATACCGCGGTTACCAGTTTGAGGCGGCGGATGAGAGCTTAGAGTTGGTGATCCGGCGCGTGCTGGGGGTAGACAGGCAGTTTTTCCGTCTGGAGCATTTCAAAATCATCGGCGAGCAGCCGCTGATCGCCAGAGAATACCCATCTACCGCAATGATCAAGGTGAGCGTGGGCGACAGTTCGGAGGTGACGGCGGCGGAGGGTGACGGCCCCGTCCACGCGCTGGATTTGGCGCTCAGAAAAGCGCTTGTGCGGTTTTACCCGTCTCTTGAAAGCGTGAGCCTGTCGGACTTCAAGGTGCGCGTGCTGGAGAGCGACGCCACGACTGCGGCAACGGTGCGCGTGCTGATAGAATCGACGGACGGAGAACACAGCTGGACAACCGAGGGTGTTTCGACGGATATTATAGAAGCCAGCTTTCTGGCGCTTTCCGATTCGATCGAATATAAGCTGACGATGGACATCACTGACGACGTGCCTATGGGACACGACGGAAGCGGAATACTGGACGCAGAGGAGGTATAAGCGGATATGGGAATGACAATGTGCGAAAAAATACTGGCGGCCCACGCCGGGCGCGACAGCGTGGCGGCGGGCGAGCTGCTGTACTGCGGCGTAGACATCGTGATGGGAAACGATATTACGGCGCCTGTCGCCATCGGGCGGTTCCGGGAGCGGGGGCTGAAAAGGGTGTTTGACAGAAATAAGGTGGTGATCGTGCTTGACCACTTCGCTCCGAATAAAGATGTGGCGTCGGCAGAGCAGTGCAAAATCAGCAGGGAGTTTGCAGAGGAACAGGGCCTTCGGCATTTTTATGACGTGGGGCAGATGGGCATCGAACACGCGCTCCTGCCGGAAAAAGGCATTGTGGGCGCGGGACAGCTGGTCGTCGGTGCGGATTCTCATACATGCACTTACGGCGCGCTGGGAGCGCTGTCTACGGGAGTGGGCTCTACGGATATGGCCTATGCCATGGCAACGGGCAGGCTCTGGTTTAAGGCGCCGAAAAGCATTTTGTTCCGGCTGCACGGAAAGCTTAAAAATGGCGTGTCCGGAAAGGATCTGATTTTGCATATTATCGGCATGATCGGCGTGGACGGGGCGCTGTACCGCTCTATGGAATTTACCGGCGCCGAAAGCCTCACCATGGACGACCGCTTTACCGTATCGAACATGGCGATTGAGGCGGGCGGCAAGTGCGGCATTTTTATGTCGGATCAAAAAACGAGGGAATATGTGGAAAGAAGCGGCGGCGCTTGGGCGGAGGTCGCCCCGGACAGTGATGCGGAATACGAAAGGAT
>QAKS01000089.1 GCA_003343685.1 Clostridiales bacterium
CCCTATGTCTATGTAGACGTCATCGGCATGACGCCCGAAGAGGCGGAGGAGCGGAAAAAAAGCGGCGAATCTCCCGATATTTTGTCCTTTCCCATGGGATATCTGAACGACGCTTCCTCTCTTGCCGCTCTTGAACCCAACAAGAACATTGAAAGTGTATTCAGTGGCTGCGGAACAAACGGCACGACAGTGTATGCCTATCCGTATATGGCCGATGCCTATGTTCTTATGGTGAACGAAGCTATTCTTGTTGACGAAGAGCTTTCTCTTCCTGCCGGCGACGCTATGGACCGCGAAGCGCTTTCCAAACTTCTTGCCCGGAATAAAATTGCCATTACCGATCTGTCCGGCTCTGCTCCTGCGAGCGCTCTTGCTTTGGCGCTGGGGAGCTCACAGCCTCCCGATTACATTGCAGGCACGGAAAACTTTCTGGACGGAAGCGTCCCCCTCTGCCTCTGTACCTATGGCGAGTATGCAAAAATATCGGAAGCCCCGGAAAACTCCGCGCTGGATATCTCCGTCTATTCCATCAGCCGCTATACTGACCTTGTTCAGATGATCGGTGTCTTATCGTGCAGCGATGCCGTCAAGGAAGAGATTTGTTCCTCTCTGTCCGCCTTCCTGCTTACCGCGACCTCGCAGAGAAAGCTCGAAGCGACGGGTATGCTTCCCGTCCGAAACGTATCTGACATTTTCTCTTCCCCCTATTATGGCATGTTTGCCTACCTTTATAAGGAGGCGGAAATTCCCCCGTCCTTTCCTGATTCCGGTTGAAAAAACGTTCCGTGTGGTATATAATATTATAAGTACGACGCTTGATTTTGCACATTGGAGGATGGCTTGAGCTTTGACATATCGGGCGCCCGTTCAGCCCTAAAAGATGCGGGAATTGTTTTTAAGGAAAATGTACCGGCAGGAGATTGCACCACCTTTAAAACCGGAGGAGAAATTTCCATTGTCGCCTGCCCGCAGACCTCACAACAATATACTGCGTGTATATCAACATTTAAAAAAAACAATGTGCCCTTTTATATTCTCGGCAACGGTTCCAATCTTCTCGTTTTGGACGGAGGATTTCACGGCGTTTTGGTTTCCACAGTTCAGATGGATTCCGTTTCCGTTGACGGTCATCTGATTACGGCGCTGGCCGGCACGCGTCTCAAAGCGCTGGTGAATGCCTCCGTTCGTCATGGATTAACCGGCCTCGAGTTTGCCGGCGGCATTCCCGGCACAGTAGGAGGCGGCGTATATATGAACGCTGGCGCCTACGACGGTGAATTAAGCGATTTTATTGACTCCGCCCTCGTTTCCGACGGCGACGGAAATGTCAAAACACTTTCCAACGCCGATCTTCACCTGTCATACCGACACAGCAGACTGATGGACGAGCCTCTCTTTTTAATTTCATGTACTTTCCGCCTCACTTCAGGCGATCGCGAAGCCTCCATGGAAAAGGTTCGCAGACTTAACGCGCGCAGAAGAGAAAAACAGCCGTTGGAATACCCCAGCGCGGGCAGCACATTTAAGCGTCCCGAGGGACATTTTGCCGGTGCCCTGATCGAAGCGGCGGGTATGAAGGGCGTATCTGTCGGCGGCGCCCAGGTCTCCGAAAAACATGCGGGTTTTATCATTAACAAAGACAACGCCTCTGCGTCCGATATTGCCGCACTGATTGAGAAAGTACAGCAGGCCGTATTTCGGACGAGCGGAGTCGTTCTGGAACCGGAAGTGAGGATGATCGGAACGGAGGCCAAAAAATGAACTTTGTTTTGACGGCCGACTATCATACACATACGATCCACAGCCACGGCAAGGGAACGGTTGCGGATAATATTGAAGCCGCTATTTCCTGCGGTCTCAAGCGCATTGCCATCTCCGACCACGGACAGGCTCATATGGCATATGGCATACGCAGTATGGACAAATATTTGAAGGATATCGAACGTTGTAAAGAAATTTACAAGAATGATATTGAGGTTTTGAGCGGAATAGAGCTTAACATCACATCTTTGGACGGCAAAACAGATCTGCCTATAGAATTTGCCGACAGAATTGACATACGTATTTTGGGTTACCACAAATTTGTTGCCTACAGAGGTCTTCCCTCTCTTTGGCATTTTTATGCCGGAAGCCGGCTTGCACCCAACGAAAAACAGCTGAAAAAAACGACAGATGCTTATATTTTCGCAATGCAGCGCGGCGGTATTACGATCATTTCCCACCCCGGCTATGGGCTGCCGGTAGATATTCCGCGTCTCGCAGAGGCTTGCGGAAAATATGGCGTCTTATTTGAAATCAACAGTTCGCACCCCGGGCTTCGTGCCGACGACTTGACGGCCGCCGCACACGCAGGCGCTTCCTTTGTCGTATCCAGCGACGCCCACATCAGCGAAAATGTAGGCCGGTGCGGTTTTGCCCTTCAAAAGTTGAAGGAAGCTAAGCTGCCTGTCGACAAAATTGTAAATCTTGGGATTCAGGAGGAAGAAAAATGAACTTTACGATTATAACCGGACTGTCCGGCGCAGGCCGTTCCACCGCTTTAAAAGCGCTTGAAGATCTGGGATTTTTCTGTTCGGACAATATTCCTCCCGCACTCATTCCCAGCTTTGCCAAATACTGTATGCAGATTACATCTCCCCCCAAAAACGTGGCCGTCGTAACCGATATGCGTACCGGTGATATGTTCGACAGCATATACGATTCCATTGAGCAACTCAAAAAAATGGACAACCTCAATCTTTCCATTCTGTTTTTGGACGCCTCCGATTCCGCCATTGTGAGCCGCTTTAAGCAGACAAGACGCGTCCATCCCGTTTCCGGCAGCGGTAATATTTTAACGGGAATCAGCGTTGAGCGGGATAAAATGCAAAAACTGAAGGAAATTTCCGATTTTGTCATCGACACCAGTACATATAACGTCCGTACTCTCATCAGTACGCTTGAAGGTAAATTTGAGTCCATGGGTCCCCGCACATTTTTCATTTCCATCATCACCTTCGGCTATAAGCGCGGCATTCCCATGGATGCGGATCTCGTTTTCGACATGCGCTTTCTGCCCAATCCTTTTTACATTGAGGAACTGCGGCGGGAGACCGGCCTGTCAAAAGCCGTTTCCGACTACGTCCTTTCTTTTGATGAAGCGCAGTATTTTCTGGAGCATACGACAGAGCTTGTGGATTATCTCGTCCCCAGATATGCCGCACAGGATAAAAAGCAGTTAGTTATCGGCATCGGATGTACGGGTGGAATGCACCGCAGTGTGGCAGGCGGCGAGGCTCTTTATGCACGTCTTACACAAAAAGGACATAACGTAACCATAGAACACAGGGATCTCAATCTGGAAAAGGACTCCGTCCACGAGCGTTTCCCCAGATAAGAATAATCACAGAATATGAGCTTTTCTTCATCTGTCAAAAAAGAATTATGCAGCATCCATATGCGCCATACCTGCTGTACCGTTGCCGAACTGGCAGGCATCATATACACTGCCGGCACGGTCAGCTTCGGTTCCCGCGGGTTTTCTTTATCGGTAAATACCGAAAACCGTGAACTTATGCTTCGTATTTTTTCCTTGTTAAAGCGGTCTATGAGCATAGAATGCACCTTAGCCGTCAAAGATAACCAGTTAAAAAAACGCGACACCTATATATCCATGATAGAGATGTCTGACGATGTTCAAAAAGTATTGACAGCTTCCGCACTCGTTCCGGACGGCCTGACGATTCGGTTTGACGAGGAGCGATTTGCCGAAATCACCGCGCTTCCCTGCTGTCAGTATGCTTTTCTCAGGGGAGCTTTTTTAGGCAGCGGCACTATGACCGATCCCCATAAAATTTATCATTTGGAATTTTCCGTTTATTTAAAGGAATTGGCGGGTCCCATATTGAATACTTTAAACAGGGTTGGAATACGCGCTAGGCTGTCTGAGCGAAAGGAGAAATATATCGTCTATACAAAGGATGTGGAGTCGATCATTTCCTTTCTCACCCTTACTGGAGCCCACTCGTCTGTATTGGAGCTGGAAAACATCCGCATTAAAAAAGAAATTATCAACGGCGTCAATCGACGTGTCAATTTTGAAAGCGCTAATATAGACAGGACTGTTTCTTCTGCGGTACGCCAGATTGCCAGCATTGCCGAACTGAAAGACAGGGGATATTACGAAGGCTTAAGCAATACGCTCAAACAGGCCGCCGAGCTTCGGATGATGTATCCCGAAGCGTCTCTCTCCGATCTCGCCGCCGCAGGAGGAGTGAGCAGGTCGTGTATCGCCCACCGGCTTAGTAAAATTAATAAAATAGCAGAAACTATTACTGAACAATCATGAGGAGGATATTTCACAATGTTGTACAAAGAACTGAAAATCAACAATAGGGAAGGCTTAAAATCGAGACCTGCAGCGTTGTTTGTACAGACTGCCAGCAGATTTGAATCGCAGATTCTTATTGAGTGCGGCAATAAAAAGGTAAACGCGAAAAGTATTATGGGCGTTCTCTCTCTCGGCATACAGCCCGGCGGAACGATCTATGTTCTCGCCAATGGAAAGGATGAAAAAGCGGCCCTGGCAGCGTTGGAGGAGCTCGTATCCAAGGAGTAACGCCTTACTGACGCTTCATTTTAATATGTCAAAATATCCGGCAAATGAGATGAGAAAGGATATAACATCCTCTAAGGGGACGTTGCGCAACAATGCTGCAAGCCATTCAAAACAACAGCTGCAATTATATTGAGAATTATACAACGAAAAAAGATATTGGGTTCGGTTTGTTGCACAAAACAGCGGAATCTTCATTCGCCGCGCCTCAGGCTCTTTCAAAAATATCTGACGCCGCCAAACAGCGGGCGTGTGTTTACCGCCCTGCTTTCCGATCCGCGTCGACGGAAAAGGTGGGGTTCCTGACGATAATGCGGCTGTGGCCCGAGGCTGTCGCCAATGTTGTTACCGGCAACACGACTTATGACAAAGGGTTTGGCGCATTTACGGTACTGTCAAAAAACTCAGGCGGTGGAATGCCGATAGCCGAGCCTCATTCCGGATGTGAAACCTGTTCCGGAAGAACATACCAGGATGATTCCGGTGACGCGGGGGTCTCCTTTCAGGCACCGACAGGACTTCCCTCTTCCACCGCAGCATTGTTCGTCGTCTCCCACGAGGGCGAGCACGCCACCCGCGAAACTGCCCGCGCACAGGAAAAAGGAGATATCGTCACCAACAAAACCGTTACTTTACAAATGGGCGTCTGTCCGGAATGTCATAAAATGTACGTAAAAGGGGGCACCACCTCCATTACAAAAATCTCCGGCAAAAACTCCGAAAAGTCTGTGGTGGAAAAGGCTGCTGATCTGCTGGGCAGTTCGGGAGGAAATATAGATATCGCTCTGTAATCCGAATTTATTTGAGTCAGCCATATAAATGTTAAACATCATATCCGAATTCCTCACCATCGGCATGGGTTTCGGATTTGTTTTGTATAGAACAACACCAGATATTGCTGTGTGTAATAATGCGTTACGCTATCGGATACATACGCTGTTCGATGCAAAAAACAAAAATATGGCTTATATCTCCGCGGCTAAAGCAAGATGCTTACGCCACTTGTGATATAGTTTTGCGTACGCAAATAAACATCCCCCGGGCATAGCCGGGGGTCTATATCTGCATGATTTATCTAATCTGGCCGTCGCCCACCAGAATATATTTGTACGTCGTAAGTTCTGTCAGTCCCATCGGGCCTCGTGCGTGGAGCTTTTGCGTACTGATGCCGATCTCTGCTCCAAAGCCGAATTCCTCGCCGTCTGTGAATCTGGTCGACGCATTGACATATACCGCCGCCGCATCTACGGTGTTCTGAAACAGTCTTGCAGACTCTACCGAATCGGTCACAATGCACTCGGAATGTTTTGTCCCATATCTGTTGATATGCTCTATCGCTTCCTCCACAGAGCCTACTACCTTGACCGACATAATCAGATCAAGATATTCTGTCGCATAGTCCTCTTCCGTCGCCGGTTTGACTCCTGCAAACCCGGCGCTTATCGGGCAGCCCCTGAGTTCAACCCCTTTTTCCCTCAGTGCGGGAACAGCAGCGGACAGGAATCGTTCCGCAATATCCCGGTGTATCAGAAGTGATTCCGCCGCATTACAGACGCCGGGGCGGGAAGTTTTGGCGTTAACTGCAATATTCTTTGCCATCTCAATATCTGCAGAGGCGTCTACATAAATATGGCAGTTTCCCGTTCCCGTCTCTATCACCGGCACCTTTGCGTTTTCCACAACCGAGCGGATTAATCCCGCACCGCCGCGGGGAATCAGCACATCCAGATAACCGGTCAGTTCCATCAGCGCTTTGGACGATTCTCTCGACACATCCCGGATCAAATAAACAGCATCCTCCGGCAGGCCGTTTCGGACGCCCGCCTCCACCATTGCGTCTGCAATTGCCGACGCCGACTCAACAGCATCGCTGCCGCCGCGCAGGATCACGCAGTTGCCCGATTTGACGCACAGTCCTATGGCGTCCGCAGTCACATTGGGACGCGCCTCATATATGATTCCTATTACGCCGAGCGGCACTCTCTTTTTCGTAATACTTAATCCATTGGGCCGCTTGCTGCCCCCGATCACTTCCCCGACAGGGTCTGGCAGCGCGGCAACTTTTCGCAGCCCGTTTGCCATACCGCATATGCGCTTCTCATCCAGAAGCAGCCTGTCCAGAATCGAATCCGGCCTCCCCGCAGTCCTTGCTTTTTCCATGTCTCTGCTGTTCGCGTAGATAATCGCCTCTGCGTTTTTTTCCAACGCGTCCGCCATGGCGAAAAGAATATCGTTTTTTGCGTTACTGTCCAAAATTCCCATCAGAACGGAAGCTGCTCTGGCTTTCCTTCCGACATCTGTCAAATCAACCATATTGCGCTCTCCTTTACTATCTTAGTTTGATTATAAAGGTTTGCGGTTTAATATGCAACTTCCCGCGCAAACTTCTCCGCTTCTTCCCTGTTGGAAAATACTTTCCCTGCCGTAAGAACCTTTTT
>QAKS01000046.1 GCA_003343685.1 Clostridiales bacterium
TCAACATAGGTTCCTACCAGCACAACCCGATCCACAGCCTTTTTGGTGACCTCCTGCTTTACGGTCTCGCGGGAGACTTCTTTACCGTTTTTATAGGTGACCTTGATCGTGTTTTGCTGTACGCCGTTTTGTCCTTCGGTCTGAAGGATTTTATCGCCGTAGGCCAAAGAATTGCTGCTTTTGGTAACTTCCTTAAAGTGAATTACCTCATTTTCCGTCACATATTCATAGGTGACGTGAATCACGCTGATCGTCATTCCGGCTGTGATATAGGAAGATGCGGCAGGGTATACCTCGTCGTCAACGGTAACCTCGACGCCTGCTTTTTCCAGCGCTTCGTCGACTGTACCGGCGAGCATGTTCAGCTCGATGACCTCTGTACCGTTATGAATCGTAAGGGGAAGGGCCCTGCGGATTTCTATCGTTTCCCCCTCGGAAATGCTGTCGTTCAGGGATACGTTCAGAACATCGCCGCTGCCCACCGTAATGCTGTTCTTGGCCAGAAAATCGTTGACACTGCGCGCAGAGGTAGAGGCGTATGTTACGCGTCCGTTGTCATTCAAGGCGACGGTTGTACTCGTCATATTTCCGATAACGCCGCTTGTAATAAACGCCGTAATGAGAATAATGCAAATGGAAGCGATTGAGATGCCGCCATAAAAAGTAGCATCGCGGAGGCGCTGCTGCTGGTAACCCTCGCTGTGGCGCACACGACGGCGCTTTGACACATAGGCACGGTATTCTTTACGTGAACGTGTTGAAATTGCCGCGGATTCTCCCAGCTCGTTAATTTTTTTCAGGATTTTTTCTTTCCCGGGAGACTGCCTTTTTGGGGAAAAATCCTGTTTGGACACGGGAACCTTTTCGGGCGTATACAATACGCCCGACATAAACCTGTCGCTGTTTTTCTTTTTCTTATTTCTATGATATGCCATAAGTCTGTTTACTCCTTACCTGTTGCCTTATTATATATTGGCAGGGGCAGTGTGTCAAATTTTCGAAGACGGAGAGGGCGTTGTATCACTGCTTGCGGGTGCATCGGTGATCACGGGCGTGTCGACAGCGCCGGCCTTCAGGAGCGCCTTTGCGACGCTGAGTTTATAGGTCCCTTCAGTACGCGGGCCGTCGACCAGGACGAGAACGAGCTTATTCTTATCCATGCCGTCGTACCAAGCGATGACCCAAGAGGATTCCTTTGTTTTATCGCTGCCCTTCAGCGCAGTACCCGTCTTGGCGGCGAGTGTCAATCCGTCGCTCTTGATAGCGGCGGCAGTCCCCGTAGCAACAACTTCCCGAAGGGCAGGGAGCAGCTTGTCTATGATTTCCTGTGATGTAATTTCGGTTTTGAAGCTGCCCGGCTCCGACTGGGTAGTGGCGGTATAGGCTCCGTCCGAATCTGTAAAGACACCGTCTATGATGCGCGGTTGTATCATATTTCCGCCGTTGGAAAAGGCGGAGTACATGGAAGCAAGCTGGATGGGTGACAAAAGGATTTCTCCCTGTCCGAAGGACATGTCGGTGAGGAGCTTTCTGTCCATAGTGGTCGTGTCGTTGATCAGATTGGATTTGGCGACAGGCAGGTCAAAGGGCATTTGTCCGCCGATGCCGATGCTCTCCATAAAGGAGCAAAATCGATCTGCTCCCATTTGCAGCGCCAGCCAGCCAAAATAGATGTTGTCTGAGCTTTTGATGGCGTTGGTCATGTTCATCTCGCCTTTTGGCTTTTCATCTCGCGTGATCGGCTCCCAAGGCCAAGCCTCTGTAGAAGGAGTCCATTGGTTGTCGACGATCTCGTTTTCATAGGGAAAAAGCGTGTCCATATCGGCAAGCCCGTCCTCAAGAGCCGGCATGGCCGTAAAGGGCTTTAAGAGAGAGCCGGGAGGATACAGCCCCTGTGTCGAGTTGGGAAACAACGGCATGGCTTCAAGATCCTCCTGAGAGATGGGATAGTTAAACGCGTTCGTATCATACGAGGGATAATTTGCCATAGCTTCGACGGCTCCGCTGTTCGTGTCCATGACGATCGCCACGGCGGTCTGCTCTGACGACGCATTTTCGGCAAGAAGGTAAAACGCCAGATTTTGCGCAGAAGAGTCTACCGTCAGAACGACATCGCTGCCGTTTTGGGCGCTCTTAGAGAATATGGTGGATTTAAACTGTCCGTCGGAGGAATACAGGCGCACTTCATAGCCGTCGGTACCCATGAGAACGTCGTTTTTGGAAAGCTCAATGCCGGATTTTCCGATTTGTGCAGTAACGGAACGGCCCAGCTCCTCGCTTTTTTTCACGTCCTCCTCCGTCTGGGAGCCCACATATCCGGTGATATGAGAGTACACGCCCGGATAGGGGTAATAGCGCTGGGGTGTAAGGCTGCTGCGGTCTATGGAAGCGCCGTTGATTTCAAGTATCCGGCTTTCCAGCTCCTCATCTATGGAATTTCTGGCGTAGGCCTTGACCACTACACGTCCGTAATTTTTGGACTCCGCCTCTTCAAAGGATTTTTTAATGGAAACGGCCTCGTCGCCGTCCAGCTCCAGCAAGGAGGCAAGCCTGCTGATGGAATCGGAGGCGTCGGCAGTGGCAGGCACATCGAGGTAGACTGTATCGCCGTAGCTGTTGGTAGCTATGGGAACATGATCGGAGGTGAAAATTTCTCCGCGCCGGCTCGTAAGGGTGATATAACTGATAATATCTCCGTTTTGATAGTCGGGAAGAATGATGTTGTCGTTATAGGCAATATAAATGCCGTCATCGTCCAAAACGACAAAGGCTTCGAACGGGAGAGTGACCTCACCGGCAAGCGAGCTTGTGTAGGTCAACTCGGCACTGACGTCATATTGCGTATCGGAGAGCTTGGTATATTCCGGCTCCGAAAAAGAGATGGAGGTAATGCCGAGGGTTTTTACGGCGTATTCATACGACGCTGTATAGTCGTCCAGCGGGGGTGTACTTCCATACTGCCAGAAGCATTCATGGGCAGAGGAAAAATCCATGGCGGAGACGCGGTTAAAATAGTTCACTACGACGTCAAACGAAATTTTCTGCCCGCCGGAGCCGCAGCCGAAAAGGGACAGTGTCATTACCATGACTATGAGAAAAGCTATGATACGTTTTAACATATATCTATTATATATGATTTCACCGGGGTTTGCAATTCCGGTCATAGGGCAGTGAAAAACAGAATAGATATGTTAGGAAGGGGAGGTGGCTGTATGGCGTCTATACGTATCATGATGCGCGGAGAAATGTCCGGCACACTTTTGCTCATGGAGGCGGACGGCGGCATTACCTATCCGCGCCAGGGAACGGAACAGTGGGATGTGATTCTGTTTTTTGCGGATGGTTCATGGGCGCGGTGCCCTTGCAGGAACAGAGACCTGCGGCAGGTGAGAGCCGCGGCGCTTGCCGTAAAAGACAGGTTTCTTTCGATGGGAACCGTTTCCGGATTTTTTAACTGGCGCACTGCTCACGAACGCTTTTTCAGGACAAAGACAGAGATTCGCGCGGAACAGGCTGCCCAAAACCCGCAAAAGACGGAGTCCCCGAAAGAGACAGAGATACAGCAGGCGGAACCGCCAAAGCAAAATCCGGCATCGGCCGCAGAGAAAGCTACCATGCAGGAGAAGCGGAAGTCCGTCAGCAAGCCTGCACAGATGCGGTGTCCCATTGGGGATCGGGTGTGCTATGCGGGAAAGGAATGCTGCAAATGGAACGACATAGAGTGGAGGCGGGTGGATTTTGCGTGCGGGGGACACTATCTGATCGGGAAGGATGCAGAAGGGAAGCAGTTTGTTGCCGTAAAAGGAGAGTTCGGCGCGGCGGCGCCGCCGTGGCTGGGCGAGGGCGGCGTCTATCAAAACGGTTATTGGATTTATACTGACAGCTAAAAAGCGGGCGTCACCCGTACGCGATCCGTTAATATTTCGCTGTATGTAAAAGAGTAATGGTGCTTGAAGCGGCCGCGGTCTACAGTTACCGTGAAGAGAGAGGGATACAGCCCGTCGAGGATACCGGTGGTGTCTGTAATCCTGTTCCGGTCGCCTATCACATACAGGCGGACTCTGGAGCCGTAGTAGGGGAGCAGTTTTGTCTTAATGGCTGATAATACAGAGCTGTTTTGCATCTTGATACCTTCCTTTTTATCGTTGTCGTCCGTAAGTTCCTGAGGATAGTATCTGCCGGCATATGCAGATTTATTCAGGTATGGAATAATATTCATTTATTCTGAATGGAAATGCGAAATATGGTATAAATTGGAAAAATTAACATTTCATGAAAAGAAAAAATGATAATTTGGATTTATGTATGATTTTGTCAATGTTAGAAAATTATTCAAAATGAATGGTATATACATGGTTCCACATAAAAAGGTGTATATGCAGGGTGTGATTAAAAATATACGCGAAGTTATCCACATTATCCACAGAATTGGCAGTTAATACGGTGGATAGACGGGTGGATTTGTGGATAACTTATGGATTTGTTCACAATTATGTGCATAGGGGAGGAATAAGAAGCCGGAGCGGTGAAAAAAGAAAACGGATTGCACGTGAATATTCAGAAATATGCCAGAAGGAAAAAAGAAAGAAATTTACATACAATGTGAATTTTACGGGAGAAAGAAAATTACAATATTTGTATAAATATAATAAATGCGTTGATTTGGCTCCGGAAACAGATTGTCCCTCATGTACGATGTGTCGTCGTTGATGGAACGCTCTTTACAGGCGGGAAAATACTATCCGGCTTTCAGCTCGTTTCATTTTTTATTTTTTGCGGAAAATTCTGCTCCAGGTGATCACACCAAAGAAAATGATGACAGTAGGAATAATGATGACAAACAGAAACATCCACATATATCGGGGGAAGGAGTACATATTTACGCTGGATGATATGGTAAGCGCCTTATAGGCCGGCGTCAAAACCTCGTCGCGCCGCATGAGAGAGGCGAATACATTTAGGATGAGGCTTTTATTTCCCATGATAGAGATATCGTTGTCGCACATGAATGTAGTGGACGTAAACAGGGCAATCGCACTTCCGTTTTTTTCTGCCAGAGCGCCCAGTACAAAGGGGCCGGACAGGTCGTCGGGATTTTTTGTAAGCGTATCCACCCTGCCTTTTGAGATGTCCTTGGCATAGTAGGTGTCGTCGGTAGACAGGAGTGTGGTGATACGGAGCTTACGGTCCACATCTTCCCGGACGGCAATGGAGCTGCATTCGTCGATGACGATTCCGCCGTCCACATCGGCGCCGCCGATTACCAGACGCGTCGGGCGCAGGCTGCTGCCGGAGATATCGTCCGAGATGATCAGGTCCTGATTGACGGACAGACCATAGGAAGCGAGAATGGCGTCCAGATTCGGCGTGCTTTCGGCAGAGAGGTCGAGCCCGCCGTCGTCAGACAGGCTTACATTGTTTTTCGTAATGACAGCGCGCCCGCCTTTTGACAGGAAGTCGCGGATATAAGAGGCGTCGGACTCGGAAAGGTCCATGCTTGGGGCCATAATCAGGAGCACATCGTTTTCGCTGGAAAGGGACAGGGAATTGCTTCTAACGATTCGAGCCTCATAGCCCAGATCGTTCAGCGACGAGAGCAGGAGCGAGATGGACGATCTGGAGGTTTCCCCATGCCCGGTCAGAACGGCAATATGCTGCTCTGCTCCGGTCAAGACATACTGAATGGCTCCGGTGATCATTTGTTCTCCCCGGAAATAGGTGGGGATGCCGTTGTCGTCAGTGATGAACATGCTCTCGGCAGACATGACCTTGGAGCGGGTTTTGCTCTTATTGCTGACGACTACGTATTCGGAATCCGTAGTCGGAATTTCAAACTGTGCCATCAGGCCGCTGTTGGTAGCGGGGTCAAGACTTTCCACAGTCAGATGGGAGCCCTCGCGTTTATAGACGGAGAGCAGACGGGCAATCATATCGTTGCCGCCGGAGCTTCCCTCTGTTGCATAGATATAGATATCGCTGTCCATTGAAGCCAGAAGATCCAGCGTCACAGGAGACAGCGTATACAGATGGTTGGTCGTCATGTCGGCAAAATCGGCGTTGTCGTCTGTAAGATTGAGAACGACGCTGCAAAGTGCTATGAGAACTACAAGCATCAGCAGAATTGAAAAAGCGGAGTACTTCTGCAGGGTTTTTCTCATATGGCGTCCCCCCTTCCCCATTTGCGCTTGTCGATTACCTTGCAGGCGAGGAAAATCCAAAAGACGGAAAAGGACAGAAAATATACGATGGAATAGGCGTCTATTACGCCGGAGTTAAGCGTGGCAAAGCAATTAAACAGGCCTGTAATCCGAAGGACAAACCAAAGCGCACTGTCCACAGTATAGGAGGACAGCATTGCCAGAAAACGAAAAATGCTGAGACAGAGGGCTGTAAACAGCCATCCGTGTACGGCTCTGTCGCACATGGCGGAGATAAAAAGACCTACCGAAATAAAGCAGACGCCGAGCAAAAACGCGCCGAGATAGCATGTGAATACCTCTGAGGGAGAGGCTATGCCCATGAGGCAGATGATAATGCCAAAAACCGAGGATAGCAGGAACGACAGGGCAAAGACCGTAAAACAGCCTAAGAATTTTCCAAGCACAATGGAGAGTGTGGAAACGGGGCTGGAAAGCAGCAGGTCATAAGTACCGTGAGATTTCTCAAAGGGGAACGCTCCCTGCGTCAGAAAGGGAAACACGAGAATGAGTATGCCATACATGCCGGAGAATAACAACCGGCATCCGGCGGAGCCGTTGATGATAACGGAAGACGCAAAGGAATAGCCTAATACGGCAAAATACAGAGCCGCAAAAATATAACACTGGGGCGCTGTTCTATAGTGCCTGAGATCGTTTCTGGCTATTGCGGTCATTGAAAACCCCCTCCTTTGATATGACCCGACAATCTCAGGTAAAGGTCATCCTCAGTAATGCCCAGGTTTTTCATTTCCAGCAGGGGGATATCATGGTCTGCCGAATAACGCCAAATGTGTTGCTGCACATCGGTCTGGCGCACTGTTTCAACCTCGATATCGGTGATGTTGCCGTCGCCGGTATGGAGAATATTCATATCCATAATTTCGTCAATGTCGTCCTTCATCCGAAAGAGCATATCGACCGTAGCGACGACACGCAGACGGATGCGGAACGAGCCGGCCATTGAGGATCGAAGTGATTCTACGGAGGTGCAAAGGGACACGCGGCCGTCGGAAAGAGCCAGCACGTGCGTGGCGGAGGAGAGAGCCTCGTGGAGGCTGGTCGTCGTCATGATGACGCATTTCTGCCGCCCAATATCGGCAATGCAGCTTCGGATCAGGCGCGTTGTGTCCGGGTCGGCTCCCTGCGTGGGGGAATCCAGAATGACTACCTGCGGGTCTCCGGCCAGTGCGCCAGCCAATGTCAGCAGTCTGATACTGCGCGGCGGCAGGGTGATGATAACGGCGCTGCCGTCCAGCGAAAAGCGGTCTGCAAGAGCATCGGCGTTTTTTGCGGCGTTTTTTGTGTTCATACCGCGGAGTTCGGCCAACATGGAGAGATATTCCCGAGCCGTGACGGCAGGGTATACGGGAGTGCCCTCCGGCATATAACCGATAAATCGCTTTGCGGCACGGGGATGTCGGTGGAGGTCGATGCCGCCTATGCTCACACTGCCCGAGCTCATGCGGATACAGCCGGACAAAATTTTCAGAAGCGTGGTTTTTCCGCTGTCTGCCTGACCCAAAACTGCCATGACTTCCCGCTCGCCGACACAAAAAGAAACGTCGGTGAGAACCGAGCGTCCGCCAAAGGTTTTTACGACGTTATGGGCGGAAACAGTCATTTAGAGCCTCCTTTCAGCGAAGCATCCCCTTTTTTGTAATTATATCAAAGGGCGATATGACGGGGTGTAAATAATATATGAACAAATTGATACGCTGTGTCCGTTTGGAAGCGCTTGAATTTCCGGCCGGTTATCATCAGAAAAAGGCGGGACGCATATACATTATGTAGCGTATCCGCGAAGCGGAGAGAGACGGCGAAAATGCAGGAGGAGGCACGGCATGAAACAGAGAGATATAAATGTAGAAAAAAGGTTTTTATCAAAGGAATCGCGTTTTTCCGCAAAAGGTCAGGTGGGGCTGCCCGCCGGTATGGACGACATTGGGCGTGTGGTGGATATCTGTGCGGCGGCGGAGGTGACGGACACGGAAATTACCGATGGAAAGCTCGAAGCACGGGGTGTGGTGAGGCTGTGCATTACATATATCTCCCGTGACGGCGCGGTATGCGGTTTTGCATCCGAGACGCTGTTTTCAGGTGCGGTGAGCAGTGCGGAGCTTTCGGCGGATATGGAAAAACTGGTAAGCGTAAGGTGCGGAAACATCTCTTACCGGGTCTTGGACAGCGCCACAATCGAAGTTGAAATTGGGCTGGTGATGAACGCAGAGGCGGCCTGCAACAGGGCGATATCTGTGGCGGATCCGGCAGAGGAGGGCATCTTTGCAAAAGAGACAGAGCTGGAACTTCCCGTGCTCATTTGTGAGAAGACGGTCAAGACGTATCCGCGGACGACGGTGAGCGCAGACATCAAAGGCGACGTTATTTCGTCCTGGGGAAATGCAGTGATTGAGAAAATACGTCCCGAGGATGGAAGAGTTGCCGTAGAGGGCAGACTGTGGCTCAATGCAGTCTGCCCGACGGGGGATCCGAAGCGTCCGGTCATGCTTGTTTCCAGAAAAGCGCCTTTCGGAGAGTTGATAGAGGCGGAGGGCGTGCGGGAAAACGACAATATAGCCGTGACATGCAGTGTGGAGCGGGTCGGTGCGCGTCCGGCGGGAGACGGCGTGGAGATTGCTGCGGTGGTATCCGTCTGCTGCCGCGCGGTAAGGCTGCTGCGCGAGACAGTGGCGACGGATATGTATTCCTCCCGGACGGAACTGAAGCCGGTCGTTGCAGAGCTGCCGTTGACGCAGGAAGGCGGAAGTGAAGTGTCGGTACGGACGGTTACGGCGGAGACAAAGCTGCCGGAGGGTCATGCGCCGGTGGAGGAGCCGCTTTTTGCAAGAGGCAGTGCGAATATTACAGAACTGAGGCGGGAGCGGGGCACTGCGGAGGTGCAGGGGGCCATAGACGTATCGCTCTGTTATATGTCGCCGGAGGCGGGGATTCGCAGCGCGGCGGTGTCCGCGCCCTTCACCGAAAAGCTGGCGATGACGAGAGGTGAGACAGAATGCACGGCGGAGGTGCTTTCTGTGGTCTGTACGGGCAGCGGCAGCGAGCTTACTCTGGCGTGTGAGATGGCGTTTGGGCTGTCCGGCGGGGAGAAAAAGCTTGTACCGGTTGTGATAGACGCCGAGGAAGGTGAGGCGCGAAAAAAGCAAAGCCCCGGTATTACGCTTGTGCTGAACGGAGGGGATCGGGATCCCTTTGAAATCGGGCGTGAGCTGGGGATCGATCCGGCAGACACACAGATTCGGGATGGAAACATGCGCATCATAAGAAAATAGCGGGCATTCGCCCGTTCCGTCGCTGCGGAAG
>QAKS01000083.1 GCA_003343685.1 Clostridiales bacterium
TTTAATTTAATTGTGAAAAAATAAATAAAGCCTGCTTAATTTCTTCCGGAAACTCTTGACAAAAAAATGACAAAGTAATATATTTATATTAATACAATTGTGTTATAAATCAAATATGTATCGAAAAGCAATTGCAGAAATATGCAGCAGCAACCGCAAACAAAGCAGCCGCTTTAAAAGAATCCCGGCAGCTGCCTGCCGCGGATAAAAGGAACGAAACTATATGCAGACGAAATGTGAAATACAGCAGACAGCGGATACGCTGCAAACTCTAAAAAGCGAACGCACACCGAGAATATTCACAGACTTTATTCACGGCAGATGGCCTTTGAAATACGGCAATACCGTTATCAAACAAAAAGGCTCCATGATTGCGGAAGCAGGTACGCCCGTTTCCGAATGCTGGTATGTTTTCTCCGGTCAGCTTGTGACATACGGATACAGCTCGTCGGGCGAAAAAAGAGTATGGGGTATTTACAGAAAGGGCTCAGTTGTCTTTGCTTCGGAATGCCTTAACAGGCAAAACACCGATGTTTTTTGCGAGGCTTCCGTCAAAACCACCCTCATACAGATACCGTTCAGCGAGCTAAAAACGGCCTTTGACTCTAATTTCTCTGTCTCAGGCCAGCTTATGAAAATGATATCGGCCGAATATGCGGCATATTTTTCATTTACCCGGGATCTCTGCACCAAAAGCGCATTCCGGCGTGTATGTGATATTCTGGCGGATCTGTCGTCTGTTTTCGGAGAAGAGGAACCCGGCAGAACTATGATTAGCTACAGGCTCAGCCAGCAGTCTTTTGCCGACTTCGCAGGCATCAACAGAGTAACCCTTGTCAGAATATTGAAGGAACTTCGGGAAAAAAATGTCATTGAGGTTGTAAACGGATACTATGCCATTAAAGACATGAGGGCAATTCTCTTTTGAACAATTTTTAAAAGAACGCTCGGTTTTCCCCGGTCAATTTTATAAGGATGGAATCAGAACTTGAATACACTTGCAATACTCGGCGCAGGACAGTTCGGCAGGGCCTGTCTAACGCTGCTCAACCAAAACAATTATCGCGTGACGGCTTTCGGCGATAACAACGTGCAGCTGGCAGGCGCTTCTGTTTTCAATATTCCTGTCGTATCGGTCGAACAGGCATTGGCTTCCCGGCCCGATATGGCAATCGTAAGCGTCAAAGGCAGTTCACGCACCCAGCAGCTGCGCGCACAGGCGCAAAAAGCCGGCTATTCCGGCAAACTTTTGGATTTTGATGAAATCTGCTCTCTGTTCAGCATACGCGGTGCCTCTCTCGTTCGTCTGGCGGAGCGCTTCAAGGAGACAGACGTCAAAGGCGCTATTGCGGAGCTGGGCGTATACCGGGGCGAAACCGCCGCAGAGTTGAACGCACTTTTCCCGAATCGGGATTTGCATCTTTTCGACACCTTTGAGGGATTTGATGCCCGTGACATTACAACGGAAAACGAACACCACTGTTCTTCTGCATCGGCGGGGGATTTCTCCGATACCAGCGTCCAAAAAGTCCTTGCTTCGCTTCCCTGCCCGGAACAAGCCATCGTCCACAAGGGCTATTTCCCGCAGACAACCGACGGACTTGCGACAGAGACTTACGCCCTCGTCAGCCTGGATGCAGATTTGTACGCGCCCACTTTTGCCGGACTGGAATACTTTCATCCCCGTCTCTGCCACGGGGGCGCCATTGTACTTCACGATTATAACAGCGCCCGCTTCAGCGGGGTGAAAAAAGCCGTAAAGGATTATGAGGCAAAGCACGGCAGGCTCCTCCTGATGCCCTTGCCGGATACCCATGGAACTGCCATTATCTTGAACCCATAAGTTCTATCAAAAAAACGGGGACGGTCTTTTATCCGTCTCCATTGAGCCTTTTGCTCGCCGCGCGCATATTGCGCTTGCACATAATTTTTGCTTCCATCAACTGAATCGGGACAGGCAAAAAAGCCTGTCCCTGTTTCCCGACGCTTTAATCTACACCAATCATTACCGATGTGGCCTTTATCACAGCAGTCGCATCACAGCCGATTTGCAGCCCGAGTTCATGGATTGCATTCATGGAGATCGTTGCAGAGACCACCGCCCCGCAGTCCGTATCTATTTTTACAATGCCGTTTACTGCACCATCTTCGATTGCGCTGACCTTACCGCACATCTGGTTCCGCGCTGAAATTTTCAGATGTTTTTCTGTTGAAACCATCACCTCCGTCGCTTTTATCACGGCATAGGCTTCCTTTCCTTTCGCCAAGCCCAGCTCCCGGATCGCGTTCATAGAGATCGTCGCGGAAATTTTTTCTTTGTTGACATCCAGATGAACGATACCGTTGACCGCGCCCTCTTCAATTCTCTCAACCGTCCCTTTTAAAATGTTTCTCGCGCTTAGTTTCATGGCCTTTTTCTTCCTTTCTTACTCTTATTTCATAAACAACATATCCTGACAGCGTCTTTCTCTGCCTTTCTGTTCCGCCTCATTCTCTGTACTCCGCACGCGCTTTGATTAATTGCGCCGCAATGCTCACCGCAATTTCCGCCGGCGTCTCGCTTTTGATATCTATTCCGATCGGCGTTGTAACGCGGGCAATATCACTGTCCGAAAATCCATCCGCTCTGAGCCTTTCATTCACCGACGCTGTCTTTTTACGGCTGCCTACTACGCCAATATAATGTGCCGGCGTTCCAAGAGCAAACTCCTCTACCTCAAAATCGCCCATATGCCCGCGCGTAACCGTTACGATAAAATCCTGCGGCTGCACGTCAAACTGCCCCTCCAATTCTTTATAATCAAGAGTATGCAGCTCTTCCGCGTCCGGAAACAGCTCTCTTGTTGAATATTCTTCCCTGTCGTCGGTAACAATACAGCGAAAACCGAGATGTGTGAGCAGCGGGACAAGCTCCTGCGCCAGATGACCGCCGCCGAACACAAACACCCTGCTCGTATTTTTCAGCTTCTGCACATAGACTTTCCCGCTTTTCGTGTCCAGCACGCCGTTATCCTCCACAGCGCATATTTCCGACTTCATCACAGGCGGCTCCATCCCCGTAAAGCCGTCTCTGCCCAAAAAGCCCATGTGCGCACCGTCGAACGGCAGCAGCAGCCACCCCTGCAAATGCTTTTCCAAATGAAAAGTTACGTCCTGTATTACGTTCATGTTTTCCGCTTCCGCAGCCACATAGGTAAAAAGCACATCCACATCGCCGCCGCAGACCATTCCCAGCCCCGCCACTTCATCCTTTGTCAGGCGATACTGCTCAAAGTGCCCAACCTGCTCCCCGATCTTCTTCTGCGCCAGTTCCGTCACCCGAAATTCCAGCATACCTCCGCCTATGGTTCCCGCAAGCCTGTCTGCTTCTCCGACAACCATCATGGCGCCCGCGCCTCTCGGGGCGCTTCCCTTGTCACCCACAATCGTGACAAGCATGGCATTTCGTCCCGCAGCCGTTTCTTTTTTTAAAGCCATCGCTATTTCTTTCATATCTCTTCCTTCCTCAAGCATATAGTAACAGGATGTTCTCCGGGCGTATACCGAGCCTTTGCGGCGCAGTGCATGTGCCGCCCTCCGATTTTGGAATTCTCCACCACACCGGCATGGACCCCTCCGCCTGACCTTCGTATCTGAATTTAACAGTCCATTCAAACGGTTCCTCAATGGTTTCCACAACATCAATCGGGAAAACATTGTACTCCGCCTCCGGCTCAAAAAAATGAGCGCGGATGCCTATCGCGCAAAGTTCGTCCTTCACCGGCTGCGCCGCGGTCATTTCTATGCCCCACTCCGGAATGCGCACCAGATGATCCCCCGCTTTTTCGGCTGTGACAATATTTTTGCAGCCGGTCAGCACCGCGCCCGATCTCGTTCCGGGGTCTTGGAACATCCGCTTCGTATCTCCCATGCCGATCAGCCTGCCGCGCTCCAGAATTGCCAATGTTTCGCAAAGCTCATAGGCCTCGTCGCGGCTGTGGGTCACCATTATGGTATCTCTTCCGAAGCTTTTCAGCAGCTTTTTCAGCTCCGCCGCCAGCCGATCCTTCAAATAGCTGTCGAGGGCGCTGAACGGCTCGTCCAGCAGCAAAATTTCCGGATTGCCTACCAGAATCCTTGCCAGGGCAGTTCTCTGCTGCTGCCCTCCTGACAGCTGGAACGGCTTATGCTTTTCCAGCCCCTCAAGCTGCATTTTGGCAATCATGTCGGAAACCGCTTTTTTTCGCACCGCCGAACTCCTCTCTTTTGCCAGTCCGCAGGCAATATTCTGCTCTACGTTCATATTGGGAAAAAGGGCGTAATTCTGAAAAAGATACCCCACACACCGTTTCTGCGGCGCCAAATTGATACGCCTTTCGCTGTCAAAAAGCGTGCGGCCGTTCAGCACGATTCTTCCCTCATCGGGACGGATAATTCCCGCAATACAGCGCAGCGTAACGCTCTTGCCGCAGCCGGACGCTCCCAGAAGTCCCGTTGCAGAGCCGTCGGGTACAGAAAAATCAACATCCAGCAGAAAATTGCCCAGTTGTTTTTTGAGCTTTACCTCAAGGCTCATTTTACCGCCCTCCCCTGTTTGTTCTTTTTCTCCAGCAGGTTCACCGCCAGAAGCACCACGGCGCTGATCGCCAGATTGATGAGTACCCACGTCATGGCGCCCCCGTCGTCGTTCGTTCTCCACAGCTGATATACCGTTGTAGATATTGTAGCGGTTTTTCCCGGCGTATACCCGATCAGCATGCTCGTCGCGCCGTATTCGCCGAGAGCGCGGGCAAAAGCCAGTACCGCCCCCGCCAGAATTCCCTGCCTGCATGACGACATCCGAATGCGCCAAAAAACATAGGTGTTTGAAAGCCCCAGCGTTTTTCCGCTCCATTCGAGCGTTTGGTCAAAGCTCTCAAATGCGCCTCTTGCCGTTCGATACATCAGCGGAAACGCCACAACAGACGCCGCCAGCACGCCGCCATACCACGTCATAACAAACTGTACTCCCAAAGACTGCAAAAAAATTCCGACGGGATGCTTCAACCCGAATACCAGCAGCAAGAGCCAGCCGCAAACGGTTGGCGGGAGCACGAGAGGCAGGGTAAACACCACATCCAAAAGCCCCTTCACGATACGCGGCAGTTTTGCCACATAATAGGCAAGCAGTATTCCCAAAAAGAATACCACTATAATAGACAACACTGCAATTCTTAGGCTGTTCCAAAGAGGATACCAGTCCATATTTTCCTCCGTTTTTCAGGAAAACGGCACCGGCTTCACCCATGCGCCGTTTTCACTGATTAATGTTTTTTAAGCTGCTTTGCTGAAACCGACTTTTTCAAACACAGCCGTACACTCATCTGTCCTAATATAATCCAGGAACGCCTGCGCTGCCTCCTTGTTTTTGCTGATATTCATCACTGCTGCGGGATAGATGACCTGTCCGCACATATCCGCAGTGGCATAGTCGGCAATTGTAAGCCCTGCGCTGAAAGCATCCGTGCAGTAGATCACGCCGCAGTCAACACTTGCCTCGGAAACCTGCGTGGTGACCTCTTTGACGTTTGTTCCGTAAGTAATGCAGCCTGCGTTTGCAAGCTCTTCTTCATTCAGCTCGTAATATGCGAGAATTTTCTGCGTATACTGTCCAACCGGGACGTCACTGTTTCCCATAGCCATCAGAATTTCCTTACCGCCAAGCATCTTAGCCAGATCGTCAAAGCTTTCAATACCCTTGGGATTGCCCTCGGGAACAACCAGCGTTACCTTGTTTTCAAGAATGTCTGCCCGCGTCCCCTGCTCGACAAAGTCATACCCGTCGGGATTTTTCTCCTTATCGGACGTGGAATCAATTGCATTCATCTGCTTCTGTGCGGCAGATATGAACAGGTCGCACTCCGCGCCCTCCTGAATCTGTGTTGCCAGCGTTCCGGAGGAGTCGAAGTTGAAAGCGATCGTCACGTTGGGCGCGACCTTCTTATACATCTCTGCAATCTCGGTAAGCGTCTCTGTCATGCTGGCGGCGGCAAAAACCGTAAGCTCAACCGGCTCCGCCTCAGGTGCTTGGGGTGTCTGGGTTTCAGCCGGGACCGCAGCTGACGTTTCGGCCGCCGCAGTTGTCTCGGCTGCCACAGGGGTGTCCTCAGCAGGCTTCGGCGCGCAGGCTGTACCTGCCGCCAAAAACGCAAACACCATTACCATGCAAAACGCAAATCTCATTTTTCTCATCTTTTATTCTCCTTTTCTGAATTGTTATTTATAACAAATTGTTTTTATTTATAACTCGATTGTACGGAGCGGCGCTCTATTTACGCGCACACTCTCTTGCCTCGCCGCGCATCACGTCAAGGCCGTGCGGCAACGTCTCCATAAAGCTGTCCATCGCCTCCATACATGCTTTAGGGCTGCCGGGCAGATTAACGATCAGCGTCCTGCCCCTGATAACGCTCTCCCCCCGCGAAAGCATGGCCCGCGGCGTAATCGCCATGGAATATGCCCGTATCGCCTCGGCAATTCCCGGCGCAAACCGCGTTGCTACCTCACGGGTGGCCTCCGGAGTCATATCCCGCGGCGAAAAGCCGGTGCCTCCCGTCGTCAAAATCAAATCCAGCTGACGCTGGTCTGCAAGCCTCATCAAATGATGTTTCAGAACCGCTTTCTCGTCCGCAAGAATCATCTTCTCCACAACCTCGTATCCCGCCTGTCTCAGCCGTGTTTCTATCGCCGGTCCGCTTTTATCCTCCCGCTCTCCTCTGCTGCCTTTGTCCGACAGCGTAATGACGGCCGCCTGATAGGGACGTTTTTCCTCTCTTTCACAGAGGACAAGCTCATCCCCCACCTTCAGAGCACCCCCCTGCAATACCCGCGCAAAGACTCCCTCCCGCGGCATAATACAATCCCCCATCACCTTATAAATTGCGCAGTGGCTGTGGCACTCCTTGCCGATCTGTGTCATTTCCAGCAGAACATCGCCGCAGCGCAGCAGCGTCCCCACAGGCAAAGTACGGAAGTCAAAACCCTCTACTACAAGATTTTCTCCAAACGCGCCGAAATCGACCGATGCGCCCTTTTGCCGAAATTCCTCTATTTTTTCATAGGAAAGCAGGCTCACCTGACGATGCCATTCTCCGGCGTGGGCGTCGCCCTCTATACCGTAATTCTCGCGCAGAACGGCTTCACTCCTGCAGGTCTTTTGTATTCCCCTGATATCGCTTATGCAAATCGCACGTATCGTTCCCATTTTCAACCTCCGATCTGGCTCATACATCTATGTTCTGTAATCTCCTCTGCCGCATTAAAGCAATGCGCCTCCGGCTTTCCGTTCACCGCATCTGCAAGAGCCTGCTTCAATTCTTCGTCCGTGCAGCCCTGCCGGAGCAGCTTTCGGATGTCCGCTCCGTCCTCATAGCACAGGCAAGGCTTAAGTTGTCCTGTGCTGGTCAGCCGTATTCTGTTGCAGCTTTGGCAGAATTTATGCGTATTTGCACCGATAAAGCCTATGCGCCCCAAGAGACTTTTGGATGCGTAATACTCCGCCGGCCCGTTGCCGCGCCGTTCCCGTACCGGATGCAGGTCGGGATATTCCCTGCGAAGCAAACGAATGATCTCATCCTCGCCCGCGCCCCGCAAGCCGCGCCCATAGCCAATGGGCATCAATTCTATAAAGCGCACATCTGCGGGAAGCCTCTTCGCCAGTCCCGCCAGCGCCGGCACAGCCCCAAAATTCTCGCGCAGAAGCACGGTATTCACTTTTGTTCTGATTCCGCTTTTGGCAGCGGCCTCAATTGCCGACAGCACGCGAGCCGCATTTTCGCCGCCGGTAATCCGCCGGAACGTCTCCTCATTCACGGCGTCAAGACTGATATTGATACCGTCTATCCCGCTCTTTACAAGCTCCGGAAGATGTTCCTCCAGCAGCAGCCCGTTCGTCGTCAGCGTAACGCTCTCCGCTCCCGGCATTGCTTTCAGGTCACAAATAAACCTTACGCACCCCCTTCTCACCAGCGGCTCGCCGCCGGTCACCTTAAAGCGGTTAATTCCCAACTGAACCGCAGTGCGGCAGATGCGCAAAAGCTCCTCATAGCGCAGGATATCGTCATGCGGCACCGAAGGCATTCCCTCGGGCATACAGTAACGGCATCTCAGGTTGCACCTGTCGGTGACGGATATGCGCATATAATTGATCTCGCGCCCATAGCTGTCCTTCATGTCACTCGCCCTTTTCTTCATAGAGAAAATGTCCGCTTTTTCCTCCGGTCTTTTCGACAAGATGCACAGCTGTGATCTCCATGCGTTTGTCTATGGCCTTCGCCATATCGTAAATTGTAAGCAGCGCTGTGGATGCACCGGTCAGCGCCTCCATCTCCACGCCTGTCCTTCCCTCACAGCGCACTGTACAGTTCACCTCTACAGCACATTCTTCGGGGTGCATCGTAAACTCCACGGCGCATTTTGTCAGATTGAGGATATGGCACAGCGGTATCAGTTCGCTCGTTCGCTTTGCACCCATAATGCCCGCTACCTGCGCCACCGCAAGCACGTCCCCCTTTTTTACGGAACCGTCCGCCACAGCTTTGTAGCACTCCGCACTCATACGGATACGCCCCGTAGCTGTCGCCTGCCGGACTGTCGCTCCCTTTTCCGTCACATCTACCATAACGGCATTTCCTTTTTCATCTATATGTGTAAATTCCGGCATTTTCCTTCTCACTTTCCAAAGCCGCAGTTGGGGAAGGTACACCTGTCACACCCAAGGCACAGCCCGCCCTCGCCGTAATTCGTGAGCTGTTCCGCACTGATCGGCACATCGGCCATAACACTGGGAAGCACCAAGTCAAAAATTGTACGTTTGGCATACATCACACAGCCCGGCAATCCCATTACCGGCCTGCCATCCTCTGTATATGCCAGCAGGAACATGGCACCCGGCAGCAC
>QAKS01000057.1 GCA_003343685.1 Clostridiales bacterium
CCTGCAAACTGGGAAATCCACCGTCCATCGGGATAATCCCAGTTGAGCCGTGCCTGCTCTTCAATATACCGCATACCCTCCGGCGTCGTGGAGGTATCCTCCTTGTCGTCAATATCCTCCGCCGTCGGGCCCAGAAACAGGTTCCCGTCCACTGTTGGGCTGATCAGAACGCCCTTACCCATCCGATCCGGCACGTTGAACAGCGTCCTTGCAAAAAACGCTCCCGCGGCGTTATCCATCAGCATATACTGACCTCTCCTGGGGATAATGCGCAGTTTCTTTTCGGAAATCATATTGTTTATGTCGTCGGCAAACAGCCCTGCGGCATTGACAATTGCCCGCGAGCGGATATGACCCTTGGAGGTGGCTATGTCAAACCCATCCCCCCGTCGTTCAATGGCCTCCGCCTTTGTGGAGGTTCGTATGACCGCTCCGTTTTTCACGGCATTTTCGCAGGCAGCTATAGCAAACTCGAAAGGACACGTAATGCCGCCCGTCTTAAGCCACAGCGCACCTCGTACCGTGGTCTTCAGATTCGGCTCCAGCTCGTGGACTTTTTCATACCCGATCAGTTCCATCTCCGCCACGCCGTTTTGCGCGCCGCGCTCATACAGCTTCTTCGCCTGTTCCTTCTCTTTGTCGTCGTGAAAAAGCACAAAAGAGCCGTTCCTTCTGAAAGGAAAATCCAGCTCTTTTGACCATATATCATAGAGGGCGTTTCCGCGCACATTATGAAACGCCTTGTTTGTCCCGGGCAGGGCGTCGTGCCCCGCATGGACGATACCGCTGTTTGCCTTCGTCACACCGCAGGACACGTCGTTCGCCTTCTCGAGTATTACGACGGACAAATCATAGCGCATCAACTCCCGCGCCGTCGCCGCGCCAATAATCCCCGCGCCTATGACCGCAACGTCATAACCCGCGCCCATGGCTATTCCACCGTTACGCTCTTTGCCAGATTTCTCGGCTTATCTACGTCGCACCCCTTCATAACCGCCACATAGTATCCCAGCATCTGAGTCGGCACAACCGCCAGTATGGGTGCGAGCAAATCGTCCGTATCCGGAATGGGCAGAATCAGATCCGTCTCCGGCCTGATGACCTCTACGTCCCTCTCCTGTACAATCGCCGCCACATATCCCTTGCGTGCCTTCACCTCTTTGATGTTTCCCTTTGTCTTATCCAGCAGGGCTTTTGTCGTCGCAAATGCCAAAACAAGTGTATTCTCGTCGATCAGAGCGATCGGACCGTGCTTCATCTCGCCGGAGGAGTATGCCTCTGCATGGATATAGGATACCTCTTTGAGCTTCATCGTCCCCTCCATGGCCGTATAGTAATCCGAACCGCGGCCGATATAGTAGGCATGCTCGTCCATATATCTCTGACTTGCCAGCTTTTGAATAGTCTCTTTCAGCTCAAATGTTTTTTTGATCTTTTCGGGGAGCCGTTTCATTTCCTCCAGCAGCTCCGTATATCTCTGTTTTGTTATGGTGCCGCGCACCCGGGCAAACTCCATTGCAATCGCATAAACCACCAAAAGCTGATTCGTATATGCCTTGGTAGAGGCCACCGCGATTTCGATTCCCGCCCGATTGTAAATGACCGCGTCCGACTCCCGCGCCAGCGTACTGCCCACCACGTTCGTCACTGTCAGCACCTTCAGGCCCGCCGCCTTCGCCTCCTTCATTCCGGCAATCGTATCTGCCGTCTCGCCCGACTGGCTGATGGTCATGAGCATTTCGCCTTCTTCAAAAATCGGGTTTCTGTAGCGGAACTCGGAGCCGGTGTCTACCGTAACCGGAATTCTCGCCAGCTGCTCTATAGCGTATTTCCCCTGAAGCGCCGCATGGCTCGCCGTTCCGCACGCAACGATCGTAATGCTTTTCACATTCTTCATCATCTCGTCGGTAAGGCCTGCGTCTGTCAGGTCGATCCTGCCGTCCCGAATGCGCGGCAGCAGCGTATCCTCAATCGCCTTGGGCTGCTCATAGATTTCCTTGATCATAAAATGCTCATAGCCGGCCTTCTCCGCCTGCTCTGCATCCCATTCCACCTTATGGGCTTCCTTTGCGATTTTATTTCCGTACTCGTCGTATACGCGCACCCCCTCGCGCTCCACAACGGCAATCTCACCGTCGTTTAAGTAATATACATTTCTCGTATATTCCAGAATTGCCGGCACATCCGAAGCAATAAAGTTCTCGTCCTCGCCGAGGCCGATGATGAGCGGACTGTCTTTTTTTACCGCTACAATCCTCCGTGGCTCGTTTACACAGATAATCCCAAGCGCGTAGGAACCCTCCAGCTTTTCTACAGCCTTCTTTACCGCGATACGCAGGTCGCCCTCATAGTAGTAGTTGATCAGGTGTGCCACCACCTCCGTATCCGTTTCGGAAACGAAGTGAATTCCCTTGCCCGTTAGCCACGCTTTGAGCTTTGCATAATTCTCGATAATTCCGTTATGAACAATGGCAATATCTCCTGACGTGCAGGTATGGGGATGTGCGTTCACGTCGGAAGGCTCTCCGTGGGTTGCCCATCTGGTGTGCCCGATGCCGACGCTGTTCTCCATGACGCGCCCGCCCAGTTTTTCCTCCATCAGCGCAACTCTTCCCTTTGCCTTCACCACGTTCATTCTTGCGTCCTCGTCTAAAAATGCCACGCCGGACGAATCATAGCCTCTGTATTCCAGCTTTTTCAGGCCGCCTACCAGCACCGGCAAAACGTCTCTCGATCCGATATATCCCACTATTCCACACATAATTGTCTTTTCCTTTCCTACGCTAGTCTGCTCTCGATCAGCTCGGCAATGGCTACGGCTTCGCTCTCGATCGCACTTCTGTCCTCGCCCTCAATCATCACTCTCACCAAAGGCTCTGTTCCCGACGGCCTTATGAGTACTCTTCCTCTGCCGTCCATCTTCTTCTCCAATACTCTGATCTTATCCATGATTACATCGTCAGCAGCATATTCATGCTTCTTTGCCTCCGACACATGCGCATTCACGAGCACCTGCGGCAGGATCGTGACAACCTTTGCCAGTCTGCCCAGTCTCTCGTCCCTGCGCTTCATCACGCCCAAAAGCTGTATTCCGGTGAGAATACCGTCTCCCGTCGTATTGTGATCCAGAAAGATAATATGACCGCTCTGCTCGCCACCCAGATTATAGCCGCTTTTGAGCATTTCCTCCAAGACATAGCGATCTCCCACATCTGTCTTTACCAGCTTAATGCCGTGCTCCTTCATCCCCAGTTCAAGGCCCAGATTGCTCATCACTGTACCGACCAGGACATCCTTCTTCAGCAGGCCGCGCTCCTTCATATCGAGGGCGCAGATCGCCATGACCTTATCGCCGTCAACAAGCCTGCCCTTTTCGTCTACCGCCATCATTCTGTCTGCATCGCCGTCAAATGCCAGGCCCACATCCGCGCCCAGTTCCTTTACCAACTCCATCAAATGCTGAGGTTTTGTCGAACCGCAGTTGTCGTTGATGTTGCTGCCGTCCGGGGAATCGTGATAGGAGAACACCTTAGCCCCAAGTGCGCGGAATACGCGCGGCGCTATTTCCGAAGCCGAACCGTTGGCGCAGTCGATGACAAGCTTGATGCCGCTGAGCGGCTCCTCCGCCATTTCCACCAAAAAATCTATATACTCGTCAACCGCGTTTTTAAGCGGAATGTTCCGCCCTACGCCCATTCCCGTGGGCTTTTCGGCAAAATCTCCGCCCAGAACGAGCCGTTCGATTTCATCCTCAATACTGTCCGCCAGTTTATAACCCTTTCCGTTGAAAAACTTGATCCCATTGTATTCGTAGCTGTTATGGGAGGCGCTGATCATCGCACCCGCGTCCACCTCATAATTGCGGGTCAAATAGGCCACTGCCGAGGTAGAAATCACCCCAAGCTCGTTTGCCTCCGCGCCTGCCGCGCAAATACCGGCCACAAGCGCACATTCCAGCATATTCCCCGATATGCGCGTATCTCTGCCGACCAGTATCTTCGGCTTATGGATTGCTCCTGTCAAAACCTTGGCCGCCGAATAGCCGAGCCTGTATGCCATCTCACAATCCAGAGAATCGTTCGCGATCCCCCTGACGCCGTCCGTACCGAATAATCTTGCCACAACATCCTCCTTGAGGCCTCAAAAATATGACCCTATTATACCATTCGCCGCCTGATAATTCAATTGCATTACATGCTGTTTTTTATGAACAGTTGTTGACGCTCTATTTTTCAGATGATACACTTGAGATAACGAAGATGCTGAAAGGTGAAAAACTATGATATTACTTGCCGGCGGCGCCGGGTTTATCGGCAGCCATACGTGTGTATCCCTGATACAAAGCGGACATGAGGTCCTGATTGCAGACAACTTCTATAACAGCGACAGAAGCGTTATCGGACGAATCCGGCAAATTACGGGCTGCGACGTTCCCTTCGCAGATGTAGATATTGCCGATAAACACGCTCTACGCAAAGTCTTTGAGCAATACGATATCGAAGGCGCGGTGATGCTGGCGGGCTACAAAGCAGTAGGTGAGTCCGTCGGGAAGCCTCTTATGTATTACAGGAACAATCTCGACATCTGTCTCTCGCTTCTGGAGCTGATGGAAGAATTCGATGCAAAACGGCTGATCTTCAGCTCATCCGCTACCGTATACGCGCCCTCCAACACCTCCCCTCTTTATGAGGATGACCCGCGGGGATGTACAAATCCGTATGGCTGGACCAAATACATGATCGAGCAGATGTTAAGAGACATTGCCCGCGCCGATTCCGGTTGGTCCATCATGTCTCTTCGGTATTTTAATCCTATCGGCGCGCACGAAAGCGGCCTTATAGGCGAAGCACCGAACGGCATTCCGAACAACCTCCTGCCCTATGTGGCAAAGGTTGCCGCCGGAGAGCTTCCGTTTGTTCACGTTTACGGCAGCGATTATCCCACGCCCGACGGCACCGGTGTGCGCGATTATATCCACGTCTGCGATTTGGCAGACGGGCATACGTCAGCCTATGAATACATATGTAATCACAGCGGCCTTTTTGAGGTCAATCTAGGCACGGGCAGGGGCGTCAGCGTCCTTGAAATCATTACAGCCTTTGAAAAAGCCTGCGGCAAAAAGATTCCCTATAAAATTGAGGGCAGGCGGCCCGGCGATATCGCAGAATGCTTTGCCGGAACAGGCCGTGCAAAAGAGCTTTTTGGCTGGGAAGCCAAATACGATATTGACCGTATGTGTCAGGACACTTGGCGCTGGCAGCAGTATTGGCAGTCGCTGCATTAGTTCATTTTTTTAGAATTGTGAAATAATTGTCATCTTTTAGTGAACAGTGTCTGTATTTGTTGAAATTCTTCGTATCCGATGATAAACTTAATCTGAAATTAATTTTATCATTAATCGAAAGGAAAAAGCAGTGCGAAAGCTTCGTACCCGCAGACAATTGGGCGGAAAAAACATGTTTAAAACCATGGCTGTTCCCATAGCCATATTTGCCGTTATCGCCATTTCGGTCGCGGTCATATTTTTGGCCTTACCTCCTGCGGCAGTATCCGTCACCGTGGCGCGTATGTTTCCCTCCTCTGAGATACCGAGGGTCACACAAAATTATTCCATTGACTTTGAATCACCCGCCTACCACGCCATCGGTACAGAGCAGTCTCTTTCCGAGAAGGACGGCACGCACTCTTACGATATTAAATACCCGTCTGTCACAAGCCAAACCGTCAGCGCCGCCATTCTTTCCAAGGCTCGGCTGTTTCTTGATGACTACAGCAAATACACAGAAGAATATGCCGATCTCAACACCTATATGGACGCGGACTATGATCTTTTCACCGTTGGCGCCGGCTATTACGGCCTTGTCATGGTTGCCAACAGCTATTGTGCCAACGGTGCTATGTACAGCTCCGGCATACGGACCGCTAACTACGATGTGAAATCCGGGAAAGAAATTTTTCCCGTCGACTATATGAAGGAGGGCGCTCTTGAGCGCATTTCTGCTATCTGTACGGCCGCTTTTGTAAAGCAGTTTGACAGGGATGACATCATTGCGGAGGCCCTCAGCCCTGAAAAATCGAACTTTGAGAACCTTCTTCTTGCCGCAGACGGGCTTCATGTATTCTTTCCGGAAGGCCGCGTTGTCCCCGATTCCAGCGGTATTATAGAAATCGCCATTCCCTACGCCAGCATCAAGGATTACTGCATGCTGCCTTCCGAAATCACAGAAGCAGCCGTAAGGGCAGAGGAAAAAGCCGCAGCGGACAAACAGCCTGAGCCGACTGCTGCTGAGCCGACTGCCACCCAGTTTGCGGCAAAAAGCAACCAGCCTATGGTTTGTCTGACGTTTGACGACGGTCCCAACGTTGGAACAACCGATAAAATTCTGGATGTATTGGAAAAATACAATGCACACGCTACTTTCTTTATTGTCGGCAGTCGTCTGGAAAACAACGCCGCCCGGCAGGAGCTGGTCAAACGGGCCGAGGCTCTGGGATGTGAGATCGGCAGCCACACATGGTCTCATAAGGATCTGCGCAAGGTTGACGAAGCTGCCGCGGGCAGCGAAATCGAAAAAGCCGACGATATTCTGGAGAATGTGCTGGGGCGCAAGGCAGCTGTGCTGCGTCCTCCCTACGGAGACTTCCGCGGCCCGGTGCGGGAGCGTGTGAACAAGCCGATGATTCTGTGGAATCTGGACAGCGAGGATTGGAAAACAAAGGATACGGCGTCTATTATAAAAGCCGTCAATGCCGTTGACAGCAACAAAAACATTGTGCTGATGCACGACATCTACAAGCCCACTGCGGAAGCGGTAGAAAAAATCGTACCCGCTTTAATCAAAAAGGGCTATAAGCTTGTAACGATTTCGGAATATTACGCGGCACAGGGCATTGAGCTGAAAGGACACAAGGTTTATCGCGGTCTGACTGTCAGCTAATCCGGAACTTTCCGAAGCATATAAAAGCGGCGGATATTTCACCGCCGCTTCAGCTTGTCAAAAAAGGCGCGAGCGCCTTTTTTGACACATTGCCGCGTTTGCGGCTGCGCCTTTCCTGTGCGCTGTGCGCACGGTCGGAAAAACGCGATTGGTGTGGGCTTCGCGCGCGCATGTCGCGCTCGCCCACGATTTTACACTTTGCGGTGATATATCCTTAATAAACTCTCTCTTTTATCGCAGACGAAGGTTGTTTGACAGACTAAAGCGGCGGATATTTCACCGCCGCTTTTATATGCTCTTTGGGAAATATTACGCGCTTTACAGCTCCGCCGCCTTCTGCCTCAGATATTCGGCAAAGCCCTCCCTCAAATCGTCGCGTGCAAGGGCAAAATCGACCGTCGCCTTCAAAAAGCCCAATTTGTCTCCTGTGTCATACCTCTTGCCCTCAAATTCATAGCCATAAATCTGTTCACTCGTCAACAGCAGCCGCAGGGCATCCGTAAGCTGTATTTCTCCGCCCGCTCCTTCGCCTGTTTTTTCCAGCATGGGAAAAATGCTCGGAGAAATTACATACCGACCCATAACCGCCAGATTGGACGGAGCCTCGGCAATCGGCGGCTTTTCTACCAAATCCTCTATTTTGTGAAGCTTGCCGCTGTCAGACAGCGTTTTGATCACACCGTATTTGTTCACCTCATCATGAGCCACTTGCTTGACACCGACGACAGTCGCGTTTTGCCTTTCATATTCCTCGATCAGCTGCTTCAAGACAGGTTTTTCGGACACCATAATGTCATCTCCGAGCATGACGCCGAACGGCTCGTTTCCGATGAAATCCTTGGCGCAAAGCACAGCATGACCCAGTCCCAGAGGATGTTTCTGCCGTACATAATACAGATTGACCATGTTTGAAATATCCTGAGATACCTTTAAAAGCTCCGTTTTATGCTTCTTTTCCAGCTCTGTTTCGAGCTCAACAGAAGAATCAAAATGATCCTCTATCGCGCGCTTGGATTTTCCCGTTATAATGATGATGCTTTCTATGCCCGACGCCACCGCCTCTTCGACAATATACTGAATTGTCGGCTTATCTACAATGGGCAGCATCTCCTTAGGCTGTGCTTTCGTCGCCGGCAGAAACCGCGTTCCCAGTCCTGCCGCCGGAATCACAACTTTTCTGATTTTCATCTCATTTGCTCCTTTACTTTTCTGCGTTTTAGTATATCATAAAACCGGCCGCAAATAAATCCCCTCTCAGCTTAATATCACCATATCGCCCGGAGCGACCGGCGCTCCCCGCAGCATCCCTTCGCCGATCATCTCGTTCAGAACGCCGGATATTTCCTCGTCGTCCGCATAAACGGTACAGGAACCGTCTCCTCCGTCCTCCCATGGTATCCCTTCATTTTCCAGCTTTTCCAACACGGCGCCGCTTCCCTTTTCAAAATACAAATATACCGGCTCTGCAGAATCTTGTACCCCATAGCTTCCGCCGCCGTTCTTCTCCGAGGCAGATTTCGGCTGTTCGTCGACGCCCGCTGCTGCCTCGGGCGCTTCCTCCTCGCTTACATCCCTCTGCCGCGGCGCTGCTTCCGCCAGCGCCGCTTCCGCCGCCTCTTCCATATATGCTCCGGTGTCGTAGGCTGTTCCCTTAACGTCGGCATAATCGGATGAGCCGCCCGTACCCGCAAGAGAAACCCCAACAAATACGGCAATAGCGGCAGCCGCAGAAGCAATTGCGGGAATCCATTTTCCCCTGTTTCTGCGCCGTCTCTTTTTGAGGGCGTTGTCCAAAAGCCCGGCAGGAGCCTCCGCGCGCAGCATCTCCAGCTTATCCGCAGCGGTCTTCTGTTCCTGAAAAATCCTTTTACAGTCGGTGCAGGACGCCATATGCGCCTCGAACTCTATTCTGTTTTCTTCCGTCAGGCTGCCGTCTATATAGTCGCCTGTCATCTTCCAAAAATCATCGTGTTTCATTTTTTTATATACTTTCCCTTCTATTCTTAGACGGATCATTTACAGAAAAGTTTCGTTTTTTTCAAAAAAATTTTATTGAGTACAATTTTCTTATTGACTTTGTCTGCCGTTTTTGTTTTAATAGTACCCGTGGGTTTAACAAAAGTAAACTTAAAGTTTAATTAACTGTCACACGGAGGCATGCTGTGGAAATAGGAAACAAGATTAAAAGACTGCGGCAAAAATACGGCCTCACCCAGCAGGAGCTGGCAGACCGCGCAGAGCTCTCCAAGGGATTCATCTCCCAGCTGGAGCGCGATCTTACGTCGCCGTCAATCATTACGCTGACAGACATTCTGGAATGTCTCGGCACGACTCCGGGAGATTTTTTTTCCGAGCGGGGGCGTGAACAGTTGGTATTCCATGAAGAGGATATGTTTGAAAAGGAGGAAGACGGACGGAATATTCTCTGGCTCATACCGAATGCCCAGAAAAACGCTTTGGAGCCGATTATGCTGACGCTGGAGCCGAAAGCAGCCTCCGTTCCCGACGCGCCCCATGAGGGCGAAGAATTTGGCTATGTACTGCAGGGCAGCGGCGTTCTTCACTATGGAGAGGAACGTCACAGGATCAAAAAAGGGTCGAGTTTTTACTATAACCCGTCGCTGCCCCACAGTATTGAGAATACGGGCAATGGCAGACTCAAAATCATATGGGTCTCGACGCCCCCGAGTTTTTAAAGGAGAGACATCGTGAAAGACAACCATTTGATTCTTTTTAAAAACGTATTCAAGGAATTCGACGGTGTGGAAGTCCTGACGAATATCAACATGTACATCAGAGAAAATGAATTCCTGACACTGCTCGGGCCGTCCGGCTGCGGAAAGACGACGATGCTCCGCCTGCTTGCCGGCTTTGAGGCGCCTACCTCGGGCGACATCCTGTTCGAGGGTGTTTCCATGGTGTCTACGCCGCCCTACAAGCGCAAGCTGAACACGGTGTTCCAACGGTACGCCCTGTTTCCCCATATGAATGTTTTCGACAATATCGCCTTTGGGCTCACCATAAAAAAAGTCGACAAGCCGACAATCAGAAAAAAAGTGGGCGCCATGCTGGATCTGGTTGGACTGTCCGGATACCAGAACCGCTCCATTGACAAGTTGTCCGGCGGGCAGATGCAGCGCGTCGCCATTGCCCGCGCCCTTGTCAACGAGCCGGAGGTTCTCCTGCTCGACGAGCCCTTGGGCGCCCTTGACTTGAAATTCCGCAAGGAGATGCAGATCGAACTGAAGCGGATGCAGCAGCAGCTGGGCATCACGTTCGTATATGTCACCCACGATCAGGAGGAGGCGCTCACCATGTCCGATACGATTGCCGTCATCGACAACGGCATGATTCAGCAAATCGGTGAGCCGGAGGATATCTACAATGAGCCGAAAAACACCTTTGTCGCCAACTTTATCGGCGAGAGCAATATCATTTACGGCACTATGGTAGAGGATTATAAAGCGCATTTCTGCGGGCGTGACTTTGCATGCCTGGATCGCGGCTTTTCTCCCAATGAATCGGTGGTGGTCGTCATCCGCCCGGAGGATATCGACGTGCTTCCGGAGAGCGACTCCACTATCAACGGTGTTGTCACGTCGGTAACCTTTATGGGTGTTCATTACGAGATACACATGCGGGCCGACGACGGCAGCGAATGGCTCATTCACACGACGGATTATTCCGCCGAGGGGCAGCGTATCGGCATTACCCTCGGCCCCAACGATATTCACATTATGGAGCGGTCTCAATATGACCACGCTGACGCATAGCGGGAGGACAATAGAATGAAGCAGAAATATTTTGCCGTCCCTTATCTCGTGTGGATGATACTTTTCACTGTCATACCCCTGATTCTCATACTGGCCTATGCGGTATTTACCGTGACGGACAGCGGTGCGATTCTCTTTGAGCCGGATCGGCTGTTGGCCGCATTTGAGCCGGAGAATCTTCTGGTATTGCTGCGCTCGCTGCTGTATGCCGTCATTACAACGGTTCTCTGCCTGCTGATTGCCTACCCGGCGGCCATGCTGCTGTCGCGGCTGAAATCGCGCACGGGACGTATTATCAGTATGCTTTTTGTCCTTCCCATGTGGATGAACTTTCTGCTGCGCACCTATGCTTGGCAGGCTATTCTCGACATGAACGGCCCGATCAACGCGCTGCTCAATTTTCTCGGCTTGGGCACTGCCCAGCTTCTCTATACAGAGGGCGCTGTCATCATGGGCCTTGTGTATAACTTTCTGCCGTTTATGCTGCTTCCCATCTACTCCACGTTTCAAAAGATGGACCACGGTCTGATCGAAGCGGCGCAGGATTTGGGCGCCGGACGAGCACAGCTTCTTTGGCGTGTCACCCTTCCGCTCACCCGTCCCGGCATCATCACCGGCATTACGATGGTATTCATGCCTGCCGTAACGACCTTCGTCATTTCACGGCTGCTGGGCGGTTCGCATTTCATGATGTTCGGCGATTTGCTGGAAAACCAGTTTATGCTTCTAAAAGACTGGAACACCGGCTCCGCCCTGGCGGTCGTGATGATGGTGCTTCTGCTGCTCTCTATGGCGATTATGCGGAAATATGACAAGGACGAGGTAGGTGTAGGGATATTATGAAGATAGCTAAATTTTTCAAACGCTTTTATCTGGGGTTGGTTCTTTTGTTCCTGTATATGCCTATCCTGATGCTCATGGTGTTTTCCTTTAATGAGGGGCGAACAATGTCTAAATGGAGCGGTTTCTCCCTTCAGTGGTATCAGGAGCTGTTCAATGATCCCGCTATCATAGATGCCATCTGGGTAACGGTATCGATCGCCATTCTGTCGTCTCTTATCGCGGTCGTCATTGGGACGCTCGCCGCTATCGGCATCAAGGAATATAAGCGCGTTTCCAGATCTCTCGTCGTCAACCTGACCTATATTCCCATGATGAATGCGGACATTGTAACAGGCATCTCCCTGCTGCTCGTATTCATTTTCTTTCAGATACCGAGGGGCTACGGCACGCTGCTCATTGCTCATGTCGTCTTTAACGTCCCTTATGTAATATTTTCAGTCCTTCCCAGGCTCCGTCAGATGGATCCGCATCTGTATGAGGCCGCTCTCGACATGGGTGCAAAGCCATCCCTCGCTGTACGGAAGGTGTTGATTCCCCAGCTGATGCCCGGCATTTTTACCGGCTTTATTCTGGCGTTTACAATGTCCTTTGACGATTTTGTCATCAGCTTTTTCTCGACGCAGGGATTAGTAAACAATCTTTCCGTGTACATCTACTCCATGGCACGCGTCGGTATTAACCCGAAAATCAATGCCTTGTCCACGATCATGTTCGTGTGCATCATAACTTTATTAATCATTATTAATGTAAGGTCTTCCAGAACGAGAAGGCCGAGAGAGGAGAAAAGAATTTGAAAAAAGTTTTTATGTTTATCTGCGCTGCTTTAATTATCCTTTCCTCCGTCGCCCTGTCGGGATGCGGCGGCGGCGCCAAAACCGAGCTCATACTTGAGAACTGGGGCGAATATCTGGATCCTGAGCTCATCACCAAATTTAACGAAGAAAACCCGGATATTAATCTGGTTCAGAAGACGACTACCTCCAACGAGGAGATGTATACAGTCTGCGCTACAGAGGGTTCTAAAATCGACCTGTGCGTCCCGTCTGAATACATGGTGGAGCGCATGATGAAAGAGGATATGCTGGCAGAAATCGACCTGTCTTCTCTGAAAAATGCCCAGTATATCAACAAGCTTGCCGCGCCCAGCGCTGACGCAGAGTGCAAATATTCCGTTCCCTATATGATGGGGACGCTGGGAATCGTGTATAACAAGACGATGGTCGACGATACTGTAGACAGCTGGGATATTCTCTGGAATGAGAAATACAGCAAAAAGATTATGATGTACAGCTCCATCCGCGACTCTCTCGCCGTGGCGCTGATCCGTCTCGGATATGACATCAACACCACCGACCCTGCGCAGCTCGCAGAAGCCGGCCAGCTTCTGATTGATCAGAAACCGATGGTTTTGGCCTATGGAACAGACAACATCAAGGACTCTATGATCAGCGGCAGCTGCGCCATCGCGGTAGACTATTCCGGCGCGGCCGCGGCAGCCATTGCAGAAAATCCCGATCTGGATTACGTCGTCCCCAAGGAAGGCAGCAACGTATGGGTAGACTGTGTCGTCATCATGAAAAATTCCGAGCACAAGGAAGAGGCTCAGCGCTTTATTGACTTCCTGTGCGACCCGGAAAACGCGGCTGTCAACGCGGAATACATCGGCTATACGCCCGCCAATACGGAAGCGGTGAACCTTGTCAGCGATGAGCTGAAAAACAACGCCGGTTTCCAGATGAAGGACGAAGATATCCAGCGTTGTGTATTCTTCAAAGATCTGGGTGACGACCTCTCCCTTTATAATGACGTATGGATGAAGGTCCAGACAGCGGGCTGATATGAGTACAGAGAAGTCATACGTCGAGTATGTTTGCGAGCAGCTCAGCGGCACAGGCGAGATAACCTTTCGCGCCATGTTCGGCGAATACATGGTATATGTCAACAGCAAGCCTCTCGTAATCGTCTGTGATGGAACGCCCTTTGTCAAAATGCTTCCCTGCATCTCTCATCTGATGGGCGAAGCCGCAGTCGCGCCGCCCTACGACGGTGCAAAGCCACACTACGTACTCGATATCGACGACGGCGGCAAAGCACGCAAAATTGTCTCCATTCTGGAGCACGAAACGCCTTTGCCCAAGAAACGGTCAAAAAAATAATTACTTATAGGGGAGAATAGCTGTCTGTTCTCCCTTTTTGGTCTGTTTTTCACTTAAAGGTCGAGGAAAATATTGGACGTCAATATACTCTTTATGATAAGATAATCTCGGAGGTAAACGGCAATGCTGAACACGAAAAAAGTAAAACAGTGGAACAAAATGCGTATCGGCCTGGTGCTCTCCGGTGGCGGCGCCAAGGGGGCCTACGAAGTCGGTGCCATCAGGGCGCTCTATGATCTTGATCTGGGTGACAAGCTGAAATATGTGTCGGGCACGTCTGCCGGTGCGCTCAACGCCGCCGTGCTTACCCGCAGTGACCCGGCGCTTCTCACACAGCTTTGGGCGTCTATCGGTTTTTCGGATGTTCTCGCCTCCTCCGATAAAGAAGATGCCCCGGAAAAAGAAGGCCTCTTAAAACGGCTGAGCGGCGTCATTGAAACCGCCCGTGACAGCATACAAAAAGATGTTTCAAAAAGGAATGACAACAGTATTCTGGGTGCCATTTTTCCGGATCAGGGCCTTTTTTCTCAGGACGGACTGGAGGCGCTCCTGCGGGATACCGTGACTGCAGACGCAATCCACAGCAACCCCTGCCGCTTTTATGTCTGCGCTTACAATACCATACAGGAAACTCCGGAATATTTCTGTCTCAATGATATGGATTATGAACATGCTGTCGCGTATACGCTGGCCTCTGCCGCAATCCCCTACGTCTTTGACCCCGTTGTCATAGACGGTGTTCCATATGCGGACGGCGGTATCAACGACCCTTCGTATGCCGAAAAAAATGCGGATGTAACACCGTTTCTTCCGCTTCGGGACAAACCTCTCGATTTGATCATCGTCGTTCATCTCCGCACAGACGAACTCCCCGATTATTCCGCCATCAGCCACGTTCCTGTGATAGATATCATTCCCTCTAAAACCCTTGACCCCATAAAAAAAGGCAGCGGAACGATGAATTTCACCAAAAATCATCTGCAAAAAATTATGGATTTGGGGTACAGAGATGCTTTGGTCACGCTCACACCTAAAATTATGCGCCTGATCCGCTGACGGATAACAGACCGTTGACTCCGCCTCAAACCGATCAGCTGCTTTGTCATAGGTCGCTGCCTGAAGTACCTAAATTTGTATGTATATAACTCTGTACAAATTCTTTCGTATACTCTCTTTATATTGATTGTAGATTATTTTTCATCTATACTTAGGTGTAAAAATATTGTTAAGGTGGTATCCTCGTTAACGATATCCCTTGCTGCTAAAGCAAAAGTCATAACCACCCCTAAGAGGGGTGGCATGACGAGCGGCCTATAAGGCCTTATTACTGCCAGCGCCTAAATGACGCTGGCTTTCACTTTGTTCAAGCCTTTG
>QAKS01000087.1 GCA_003343685.1 Clostridiales bacterium
AAGACATGGCAAAGCAAGTATTTGAGAGAACGAAGCCCCATGTAAACATAGGAACCATAGGGCATGTAGACCACGGGAAGACGACACTGACGGCAGCGATCACGAAGGTACTGTCAGAGGCGGGCATGGCGGAGATGGCGAAGTATGACGAGATAGACAAAGCGCCGGAGGAAAGAGAGCGCGGAATCACGATCAATACGGCGCACGTAGAGTATGAGACGGTAAACAGGCACTATGCACACGTAGACTGCCCGGGACACGCGGACTATGTAAAGAACATGATCACAGGCGCGGCGCAGATGGACGGAGCAATCCTGGTAGTATCGGCAGCAGACGGCCCGATGCCGCAGACAAGAGAGCACATTCTGCTTGCGAGACAGGTAGGCGTAAAATACATCATCGTATTTATGAACAAGACAGACCAGGTAGACGATCCGGAGCTGCTGGAGCTGGTAGAGATGGAGATCAGAGAGCTGCTTTCTGAGTATGACTTTCCGGGCGACGATATTCCGATCATTAAGGGCTCAGCGCTTAAGGTATTGGAAGAGGGCGGCGAAGAGAACGAGAAGTGCATTCACGAGCTGATGGACGCGGTAGACAGCTACATACCGACACCGGAGAGGCCGGCGGATCTTCCGTTCCTGATGCCGGTAGAGGACGTATTCTCGATCACGGGCCGCGGCACGGTAGCGACGGGCAGAGTAGAGAGAGGAACAGTCAAGGTACAGGATACGGTAGAGATCGTAGGTCTGAAGGACGAGGTATCGAACACGGTAGTAACAGGCGTAGAGATGTTCCGGAAGCTGCTTGATCAGGCAATCGCGGGCGACAACATCGGCGTACTGTTAAGAGGCGTACAGAGGAACGAGATCGAAAGAGGACAGGTCTTGGCGAAGCCGGGCAGCATCCATCCGCACACGCACTTCACGTCAGAGGTATACGTACTGACGAAGGAAGAGGGCGGAAGGCATACACCGTTCTTCAACGGCTACAGACCGCAGTTCTACTTCAGAACGACGGACGTAACGGGTGTTATTGAGCTGCCTGAGGGCGTAGAGATGGTAATGCCGGGAGACAACATCAAGATGACGATTCAGCTGATCACACACATCGCCATCGAGGAAGGACTGAGGTTTGCAATCCGCGAGGGCGGCAGAACGGTAGGTTCGGGCGTAGTAGCGTCGATCATCGAGTAAAAAAAAGAAGAAAAATACGAAACGAGCGCTTCTCATCGGGAGCGCTCGTTTTCTATTATTGCTTTAGCAGCAAGGTGATATCGTTAACGAGGATACCACCTTAACAATATTTTTACACCTAAGTATAGATGAAAAATAATCTACAATCAATATAAAGAGAGTATACGAAAGAATTTGTACAGAGTTATATACATACAAATTTAGGTACTTCAGGCAGCGACCTATGACAAAGCAGCTGATCGGTTTGAGGCGGAGTCAACGGTCTGTTATCCGTCAGCGGATCAGGCGCATAATTTTAGGTGTGAGCGTGACCAAAGCATCTCTGTACCCCAAATCCATAATTTTTTGCAGATGATTTTTGGTGAAATTCATCGTTCCGCTGCCTTTTTTTATGGGGTCAAGGGTTTTAGAGGGAATGATATCTATCACAGGAACGTGGCTGATGGCGGAATAATCGGGGAGTTCGTCTGTGCGGAGATGAACGACGATGATCAAATCGAGAGGTTTGTCCCGAAGCGGAAGAAACGGTGTTACATCCGCATTTTTTTCGGCATACGAAGGGTCGTTGATACCGCCGTCCGCATATGGAACACCGTCTATGACAACGGGGTCAAAGACGTAGGGGATTGCGGCAGAGGCCAGCGTATACGCGACAGCATGTTCATAATCCATATCATTGAGACAGAAATATTCCGGAGTTTCCTGTATGGTATTGTAAGCGCAGACATAAAAGCGGCAGGGGTTGCTGTGGATTGCGTCTGCAGTCACGGTATCCCGCAGGAGCGCCTCCAGTCCGTCCTGAGAAAAAAGGCCCTGATCCGGAAAAATGGCACCCAGAATACTGTTGTCATTCCTTTTTGAAACATCTTTTTGTATGCTGTCACGGGCGGTTTCAATGACGCCGCTCAGCCGTTTTAAGAGGCCTTCTTTTTCCGGGGCATCTTCTTTATCGGAGGAGGCGAGAACATCCGAAAAACCGATAGACGCCCAAAGCTGTGTGAGAAGCGCCGGGTCACTGCGGGTAAGCACGGCGGCGTTGAGCGCACCGGCAGACGTGCCCGACACATATTTCAGCTTGTCACCCAGATCAAGATCATAGAGCGCCCTGATGGCACCGACTTCGTAGGCCCCCTTGGCGCCGCCACCGGAGAGCACCAGGCCGATACGCATTTTGTTCCACTGTTTTACTTTTTTCGTGTTCAGCATTGCCGTTTACCTCCGAGATTATCTTATCATAAAGAGTATATTGACGTCCAATATTTTCCTCGACCTTTAAGTGAAAAACAGACCAAAAAGGGAGAACAGACAGCTATTCTCCCCTATAAGTAATTATTTTTTTGACCGTTTCTTGGGCAAAGGCGTTTCGTGCTCCAGAATGGAGACAATTTTGCGTGCTTTGCCGCCGTCGTCGATATCGAGTACGTAGTGTGGCTTTGCACCGTCGTAGGGCGGCGCGACTGCGGCTTCGCCCATCAGATGAGAGATGCAGGGAAGCATTTTGACAAAGGGCGTTCCATCACAGACGATTACGAGAGGCTTGCTGTTGACATATACCATGTATTCGCCGAACATGGCGCGAAAGGTTATCTCGCCTGTGCCGCTGAGCTGCTCGCAAACATACTCGACGTATGACTTCTCTGTACTCATATCAGCCCGCTGTCTGGACCTTCATCCATACGTCATTATAAAGGGAGAGGTCGTCACCCAGATCTTTGAAGAATACACAACGCTGGATATCTTCGTCCTTCATCTGGAAACCGGCGTTGTTTTTCAGCTCATCGCTGACAAGGTTCACCGCTTCCGTATTGGCGGGCGTATAGCCGATGTATTCCGCGTTGACAGCCGCGTTTTCCGGGTCGCACAGGAAGTCAATAAAGCGCTGAGCCTCTTCCTTGTGCTCGGAATTTTTCATGATGACGACACAGTCTACCCATACGTTGCTGCCTTCCTTGGGGACGACGTAATCCAGATCGGGATTTTCTGCAATGGCTGCCGCGGCCGCGCCGGAATAGTCTACCGCGATGGCGCAGCTGCCGCTGATCATAGAGTCCTTGATGTTGTCTGTTCCATAGGCCAAAACCATCGGTTTCTGATCAATCAGAAGCTGGCCGGCTTCTGCGAGCTGCGCAGGGTCGGTGGTGTTGATGTCATATCCGAGACGGATCAGCGCCACGGCGAGAGAGTCGCGGATGGAGCTGTACATCATAATCTTTTTGCTGTATTTCTCATTCCAGAGAATATCCCAGCTGTCTACAGTATCGTCGACCATCGTCTTGTTATACACGATTCCCAGCGTCCCCATCATATAGGGAACGGAATATTTGCACTCTGCGTCAGCGCTGGGCGCGGCAAGCTTGTTGATATACTGGGCATTTTTCAGAGAAGACAGGTCGATTTCTGCCAGCATATCCTCTTTCATCATGCGCTCCACCATGTATTCAGACGGGACGCACAGGTCGATTTTAGAACCCTCTGTAGCGCAGACTGTATACATCTCCTCGTTGGAGGTAGTCGTCTTCTGAACCAGATTAATATCCGGGTTTTCTTCGTTAAATTTGGTGATGAGCTCAGGATCCAGATATTCGCCCCAGTTCTCAAGTATGAGCTCGGTTTTGGCGCCGCCGCCGCATCCCGACAGGGCGACGGAGGAAAGGATAATTAAAGCAGCGCAGATAAACATAAAAACTTTTTTCAAATTCTTTTCTCCTCTCTCGGCCTTCTCGTTCTGGAAGACCTTACATTAATAATGATTAATAAAGTTATGATGCACACGAACATGATCGTGGACAAGGCATTGATTTTCGGGTTAATACCGACGCGTGCCATGGAGTAGATGTACACGGAAAGATTGTTTACTAATCCCTGCGTCGAGAAAAAGCTGATGACAAAATCGTCAAAGGACATTGTAAACGCCAGAATAAAGCCGGTAAAAATGCCGGGCATCAGCTGGGGAATCAACACCTTCCGTACAGCGAGGGATGGCTTTGCACCCATGTCGAGAGCGGCCTCATACAGATGCGGGTCCATCTGACGGAGCCTGGGAAGGACTGAAAATATTACATAAGGGACGTTAAAGACGACATGAGCAATGAGCAGCGTGCCGTAGCCCCTCGGTATCTGAAAGAAAATGAATACGAGCAGCAGGGAGATGCCTGTTACAATGTCCGCATTCATCATGGGAATATAGGTCAGGTTGACGACGAGAGATCTGGAAACGCGCTTATATTCCTTGATGCCGATAGCGGCGAGCGTCCCAATGACGACCGCGATAAGAGACGACAGAATGGCGATCGATACCGTTACCCAGATGGCATCTATGATAGCGGGATCATTGAACAGCTCCTGATACCACTGAAGGGAGAAACCGCTCCATTTAGACATTGTTCGCCCCTCATTAAAGGAAAACACCATGAGCATCAGGATAGGCATATACAGGAACAAAAGAACCAACCCCAGATAAAAGCGTTTGAAAAATTTAGCTATCTTCATAATATCCCTACACCTACCTCGTCCTTGTCATATTTCCGCATAATCGCCATAGAGAGCAGCAGAAGCACCATCATCACGACCGCCAGGGCGGAGCCGGTGTTCCAGTCTTTTAGAAGCATAAACTGGTTTTCCAGCAAATCGCCGAACATCATGAAATGCGAACCGCCCAGCAGCCGTGAAATGACGAAGGTCGTTACGGCAGGCATGAATACCATCGTAATGCCGGTGATGATGCCGGGACGGGTGAGCGGAAGGGTGACACGCCAAAGAAGCTGTGCTCGTCCGGCGCCCAAATCCTGCGCCGCTTCGATCAGACCGTGGTCCATCTTTTGAAACGTGGAGTAGATGGGAAGCAGCATAAACGGCAGAAAGTTATACACAAGGCCCATGATGACAGCGCCCTCTGTATAGAGAAGCTGGGCAGTGCCCAAGCCGAGAAAATTGAGCAGCGCGTTGATCGGGCCGTTCATGTCGAGAATAGCCTGCCAAGCATAGGTGCGCAGCAGAAAGTTCATCCACATGGGAAGGACAAAAAGCATACTGATAATACGTCCCGTGCGCGATTTCAGCCGCGACAGCAGCATGGCCGCCGGGTAGGCAATCAGCAGGCAGAGAACCGTTGTAATGACGGCATACAGCAGCGAGCGCAGCAATACCAGAAGATTCTCCGGCTCAAATGCGGCCAACAGCCGATCCGGCTCAAAGAGAATCGCACCGCTGTCCGTCACGGTAAATACCGCATAGGCCAGTATGAGAATCAGGGGTATGACAGTGAAAAGTATCATCCACACGAGATAAGGGACGGCAAAATATTTCTGCTTCATTCTATTGTCCTCCCGCTATGCGTCAGCGTGGTCATATTGAGACCGCTCCATAATGTGAATATCGTTGGGGCCGAGGGTAATGCCGATACGCTGCCCCTCGGCGGAATAATCCGTCGTGTGAATGAGCCATTCGCTGCCGTCGTCGGCCCGCATGTGTATCTCGTAATGAACACCCATAAAGGTTACCGACGTGACAACACCGTTGATAGTGGAGTCGCTCTCCGGAAGCACGTCGATATCCTCCGGGCGGATGACGACCACCACCGATTCATTGGGAGAAAAGCCGCGATCCAGGCATGCAAAGTCACGCCCGCAGAAATGCGCTTTATAATCCTCTACCATAGTGCCGTAAATGATATTGCTCTCGCCGATAAAGTTGGCGACAAAGGTGTTTTTCGGCTCATTGTAGATATCCTCCGGCTCACCGATTTGCTGAATCATGCCGTTGTCGATGACGGCAATCGTATCGGACATGGTGAGCGCCTCCTCCTGATCGTGGGTGACATATACGAACGTGATGCCCAGCTGCTGCTGCATCCGCTTCAGTTCGATCTGCATCTCCTTGCGGAATTTCAAGTCAAGGGCGCCCAAGGGCTCGTCGAGCAGGAGAACCTCCGGCTCGTTGACAAGGGCGCGGGCAATGGCGACGCGCTGCATCTGCCCGCCGGACAACTTGTCAATGGAGCGGTTCTGGTATCCGGACAGTCCAACCAGATCCAGCATGGCGCCCACTTTTTTTCTGATTGTCGGCTTGTCGACTTTTTTTATGGTGAGCCCAAAGGCGATATTGTCGAAAACATTCATATGGGGAAACAGGGCGTACCGTTGGAACACCGTGTTCAGCTTGCGCTTGTAGGGCGGCGTAGACACCATGGAAACACCCTCGAACAGGATGTCGCCCGAGGTAGGCGCCTCAAAGCCGGCAAGCAGGCGGAGCATCGTCGTCTTTCCGCAGCCGGACGGCCCGAGCAGTGTCAGGAATTCATTTTCTCTGATGTACATGTTGATATTCGTCAGGACTTCCACACCGTCGAATTCCTTGAATACGTTTTTAAAAAGAATCAAATGGTTGTCTTTCACGATGTCTCTCCTTTAAAAACTCGGGGGCGTCGAGACCCATATGATTTTGAGTCTGCCATTGCCCGTATTCTCAATACTGTGGGGCAGCGACGGGTTATAGTAAAAACTCGACCCTTTTTTGATCCTGTGACGTTCCTCTCCATAGTGAAGAACGCCGCTGCCCTGCAGTACATAGCCAAATTCTTCGCCCTCATGGGGCGCGTCGGGAACGGAGGCTGCTTTCGGCTCCAGCGTCAGCATAATCGGCTCCAAAGCGTTTTTCTGGGCATTCGGTATGAGCCAGAGAATATTCCGTCCGTCTTCCTCCTTTTCAAACATATCCTCTTCATGGAATACCAACTGTTCACGCCCCCGCTCGGAAAAAAAATCTCCCGGAGTCGTGCCGAGACATTCCAGAATGTCTGTCAGCGTAATGATTGACGGCGACGTAAGATCGCGCTCCAGCTGGGAGATGAATCCCTTGGAGAGCTCTGCGCGGTCTGCCAGCTCCTGCTGGGTGAGGCCGTATTTTTGCCGCAGTCTTTTAATCTTGTTTCCTATTTCCACAGCATGCCTCCGTGTGACAGTTAATTAAACTTTAAGTTTACTTTTGTTAAACCCACGGGTACTATTAAAACAAAAACGGCAGACAAAGTCAATAAGAAAATTGTACTCAATAAAATTTTTTTGAAAAAAACGAAACTTTTCTGTAAATGATCCGTCTAAGAATAGAAGGGAAAGTATATAAAAAAATGAAACACGATGATTTTTGGAAGATGACAGGCGACTATATAGACGGCAGCCTGACGGAAGAAAACAGAATAGAGTTCGAGGCGCATATGGCGTCCTGCACCGACTGTAAAAGGATTTTTCAGGAACAGAAGACCGCTGCGGATAAGCTGGAGATGCTGCGCGCGGAGGCTCCTGCCGGGCTTTTGGACAACGCCCTCAAAAAGAGACGGCGCAGAAACAGGGGAAAATGGATTCCCGCAATTGCTTCTGCGGCTGCCGCTATTGCCGTATTTGTTGGGGTTTCTCTTGCGGGTACGGGCGGCTCATCCGATTATGCCGACGTTAAGGGAACAGCCTACGACACCGGAGCATATATGGAAGAGGCGGCGGAAGCGGCGCTGGCGGAAGCAGCGCCGCGGCAGAGGGATGTAAGCGAGGAGGAAGCGCCCGAGGCAGCAGCGGGCGTCGACGAACAGCCGAAATCTGCCTCGGAGAAGAACGGCGGCGGAAGCTATGGGGTACAAGATTCTGCAGAGCCGGTATATTTGTATTTTGAAAAGGGAAGCGGCGCCGTGTTGGAAAAGCTGGAAAATGAAGGGATACCATGGGAGGACGGAGGAGACGGTTCCTGTACCGTTTATGCGGACGACGAGGAAATATCCGGCGTTCTGAACGAGATGATCGGCGAAGGGATGCTGCGGGGAGCGCCGGTCGCTCCGGGCGATATGGTGATATTAAGCTGAGAGGGGATTTATTTGCGGCCGGTTTTATGATATACTAAAACGCAGAAAAGTAAAGGAGCAAATGAGATGAAAATCAGAAAAGTTGTGATTCCGGCGGCAGGACTGGGAACGCGGTTTCTGCCGGCGACGAAAGCACAGCCTAAGGAGATGCTGCCCATTGTAGATAAGCCGACAATTCAGTATATTGTCGAAGAGGCGGTGGCGTCGGGCATAGAAAGCATCATCATTATAACGGGAAAATCCAAGCGCGCGATAGAGGATCATTTTGATTCTTCTGTTGAGCTCGAAACAGAGCTGGAAAAGAAGCATAAAACGGAGCTTTTAAAGGTATCTCAGGATATTTCAAACATGGTCAATCTGTATTATGTACGGCAGAAACATCCTCTGGGACTGGGTCATGCTGTGCTTTGCGCCAAGGATTTCATCGGAAACGAGCCGTTCGGCGTCATGCTCGGAGATGACATTATGGTGTCCGAAAAACCTGTCTTGAAGCAACTGATCGAGGAATATGAAAGGCAAAACGCGACTG
>QAKS01000036.1 GCA_003343685.1 Clostridiales bacterium
GCGGCAGGGCACTATCTTGCGACAGGAAAACCGGCGCTGGTGTATATGCAGAACAGCGGGATCGGCAATGCGGTGAACCCCATCGTATCGCTGCTGGATGACAGGGTATACGGCATCCCGTGCGTGTTTGTGGTGGGCTGGCGCGGCGAGCCGGGCGTACACGATGAGCCGCAGCATGTGTTTCAGGGGGAGATCACGACGACGCTGCTGGAGGATATGGGGCTTGCGACGATGGTGATCGGCAAGAATACCGGCGAAAATGAGACGGACGCATTTTTTAAAACGGCACGGGAACAATTGAAACAGGGGAAAAGCGTCGCGTTTATCATTCGGAAGGGCGGCTTTACGACGGACGCATCCCATACATTCAGGGTTGACGCGCCCATGACCCGTGAGCAGGCTATCGGCTGTATTTTAGACGAGGCGGGCGAAGATATTTTTGTGTCGACCACGGGAAAGACCAGCCGAGAGGTGTTTGAGACGAGAGAAGCGCGGGGCGAGGGACACGGCAATGACTTTTTGACCGTAGGGTCGATGGGTCACGCATCTATGATCGCTCTCGGTATCGCGCTGGAAAAGGAAAATGCGCACGTTTGGTGTATCGACGGCGACGGCGCCGCCATGATGCATCTGGGCGGCATGAGAGCGCTGGCCCGGGGCGGCGCGACCAATGTGATCCACGTGATCGTCAACAACGGTTCTCATGAGAGCGTGGGGGGGATGCCCATTGCGGGAGGCGCTGCGGATTTTGCCGCGATCGGTCGGGCTGTGGGATATAAAAATGTATTTACAGCCGGAAGCGAGGAAGAACTGAGAGTGGTAGTTAAAGAAGCGAAGGCGGTGGAGGGACCTGTTCTGATCGAAGTGCGGGCGGCTCTGGGCGCACGGGATAACTTGGGCAGACCGACCACCACGCCAAAGGAAAACAGAGATGCGCTGATGCGCACTCTAAAGGAGAGATAACGATGAAAGCGATGATTCTGAACAGCGGTATCGGCAAGCGAATGGGTGAGTTGACGAAAAACAAGCCCAAATGTATGTGCGATATTGGCGGCGGGGAGACGATTTTGTCAGCCCAGCTGAAAATGCTGCAAAGAGCCGGAATCCGCGAAGTGGTCATGACGACAGGCCCCTTTCAAGATATTCTGAAAGGATATATTGCGGGGTTGGCGACGGACATGAAGATCAGCTATGCGCACAATCCGCTTTATGACAAGACAAACTACATCTACTCCATGTATCTGGCGCGGGAGCTGACGGACGACGACATGCTGCTGCTTCACGGCGATTTGGTATGCGAGCAGAGCGTTATTGACGAGCTTTGCGGCGGGACAGGAAATCTGGCGGCAGTAGAGCGGGGAATCCCTCTGCCGGACAAGGATTTTAAAGCGCAGATACAGGAGGGCAAAATTATCGGAATCGGCATAGACAGGTTTGGCGACGACTGCGTGGCAAGTCAGCCGGCCTACAGGTTTGAGAGAGACGCATTCTGCCTGTGGATGGAGCGCATTGAAGCCTTTGCGGCGGCGGACAACGTCAACGTCTATGCGGAGAATGCGTTAAACCAGCTGCTCGCAAGTGAAATTACGCTTTTGCCCATGGAGCTTTCGGGCAGGCTCTGCAGCGAGATAGACAATCCGGAGGACAGAGACGCCGTAAGCGCCAGGTTTATGCAGATAAAAGGAGATTTATAATGAGTAAAAAGGTTTATATGTGCTTTTCGACCGATATCATCCACAATGGGCACATTAAGATTATAGGCAGGGCCGCAGAGTTGGGCGAGCTGACTGTAGGTGTTTTGACAGACGAGGTGATCGCGCGGTTCAAACGCTATCCGTTGATTCCCCTTGAGGAGAGGATGGAATTTTTCCGCAATATCAAAGGAATTGCCCATGTGGTGGTGCAGGATTCGCTCCGATATGACAAAATACTGGACGAACTTCGTCCGGATATTGTCGTTCACGGAGACGACTGGCAGACAGGGTATCAGGCAAATATCCGGGAGGAAGTGATTTGCAAGCTGGCGGAGTGGGGCGGAGAGCTGGTGGAATTTCCCTATACAAACACACCTACGGAGAAGGTGCTGTCGTTTTTGGACGAGCAGCTTTCCATGCCGGAGAACCGACGCAGCCGCCTTCGGAAGCTGCTCATGTATAAGCCGTGTATCAGCGTGCTCGAGGCTCACAACGGGCTGACCGGCCTGATCGTAGAGAACACGAAGATTAAGAGGGAGGACGGTACGACAAAGCAGTTTGACGCCATGTGGGTTTCGAGTCTCTGCGACTCCACTGCCAAAGGCAAACCGGATATTGAGCTGGTGGACATGACGTCGCGCATCAGCACGCTGGAGGAAATTATGGAGGTGACGACGAAGCCCATCATTTTGGACGGAGACAGCGGCGGGCAGACGGAGCACTTTGTGTTTAACATTCAAACGCTGGAGAGAATGGGCATTTCTGCCATCATTATTGAGGACAAGGTGGGGCTGAAAAAGAACAGTCTTTTCGGGACCGGCGCAGGGCAGACGCAGGACACGGTCGAGGGCTTTTCCGCAAAGATCAGCGCCGGAAAGAATGCCCTCAAGACAAAGGATTTTATGATCATTGCCAGATGCGAAAGCCTTATACTGGAAAAAGGCATGGAGGACGCGCTCATGCGCTGCCGCGCCTATGTCAAGGCCGGTGCGGACGGGGTTATGATACACTCCTGCAAAAAGGACGGAAGTGAAATATTGGAGTTCTGCCGGGAATTCCGTAAGACGGACAAGCATACGCCGATTGTAGTAGTGCCGACCACCTATAACCACATTACCGAAAAGGAGCTGGAAAGGGCGGGAGTCAACGTAGTGATTCATGCAAATCACCTGATCAGAAGCGCTTTTCCGGCGATGCAGAATACCGCAAGAACCATATTGGAAAACGGACGGTCAAAGGAAGCGGCAGAGCAGTTCTGCATGCCGATCAAGGAAATCCTGACACTGATTCCGGACAAATAAAAAAGAGGTGCTACGATGAAATATGACGGAATATGCCCTGTAGAGGCGCGGTTCGTAAAACAGGACGGACTGTTCCCGGAAATCTACAGATGTATGGAGGAAAGCAAATACGTTCTCGTGCTGGCGGACCGGGACACAGCAGAGCGGGCAGGCGCGAAAGAGCTGTGTGCAGGTGCGCAGGCAAAGTGCGTGCTGTTTACGGATATCACGCCGAATCCGAGGATTACCGATGTGTTTCGCTGTCTGGAGGCGGTGCAGTGGGAGCCGACGGATCTGATTGTCGCCATTGGCGGCGGGAGCACGATTGACGTGGCCAAATGTGTGAGTGCGCTGAAGCGCATGATGCGCGGCGGCCTCACGCTGGAAAAGGTTGCCGACGCCATACGGAATAAGAAATATCTGGGTAATGATGATGTAATCGACATTGTCGCCGTACCCACCACGGCGGGTACGGGCAGCGACGTGACAAAATGGGCAACGGTATGGGACATGGAGGAGGGGAAAAAGCTGTCGGTGGACAGCCCTCTGCTGTATCCCAAAGTGAGCCTGCAAAGCGCAGACCTGACTATGACCATGCCGCCGAAGCTGACTCTTTCTACGGGACTGGATGCACTGTCCCACGCGATGGAGTCGTTTTGGGCGCGGGCGAGAACGCCGGTAAATCAGGAGATTGCGCTGTCGGCAATTTCTATTATCAGGGACTATCTCCCAAAAGTAATGGAAAACGGAGACGACAGGACAGCGAGAGAGAAGATGATGCTGGGTGCGCTGCTGGCGGGCATTGCGTTTTCCTGTACGAGGACGACGGCATGCCACTCTATCTCCTATCCGCTGACGATGGAATACAAGGTGCCCCATGGATTTGCCGCCGCGCTGACGCTGTATGACGTGGCAAAGCTGAACGAGAAGGATGTACCGGAGATTGCCCGCATCTGGGAGCTGTTTGGCGGCAGAGACGGTTTTAAAAAGTGGATGAACGGCGTGTCCGAGGGGGTGCAGGAACTCAGACTGTCGGCTTTCGGGGTGGATCGGGACGGTATGAAAGACATGGCGGAGCGATCGTTCACCCTGGGGCGGATGGACAACAATCCCAGTGAAATCAGCGTGCAGGATGTGTATCATATCCTGTGCGGAATATATTAAATGACACGGAGGAAAATGATGAAGATGGTTAAGAGAACTTTGCAGTTTGCGTTTTTCTTTTTATGCGCAACGGTAATGCTTTCGGAAACGGCTTTCGCATATCTCGATCCGGCTACGACTTCCTATATTATACAGATCGTGGCAGGCGTAGTGATTGCGTGCGGCGCGGCTGTGGGAATTTTTTGGAAGAAGATTCGCCTGTTTTTCCGGAACCGAAAAATAGCTCGGATGGAAAAACGGCTGGCAAAGGAAGGCGAGAAGCGGGAAGCGGCAAAGGCGGAGAACGGCAAGGCCGAATAACGCAGGGACAGAGAACAGCGAAAATAACCGGATGCGGACTGATGCGACAGAGGCTGCGCCCGGTTGTTGATGATACAGCGCGGATGTTTTCTTTTTTAATGTGATGATTCGATTTTGACTCTCTTTTGTTCTTTTTTCCTGCGTAAGTTCTTTCTGCTTGCTATAATAAGGAGAAAAAGGAGGCGTTTGTGGTGAAGTTTGACGCAAAAGAGCTATATTGGATTCGTGAGCCGAAGGAATCAAGTATTGAGGCGGATAAAATTGAAATCGTTACCGAGGCGGGAACGGATTTGTGGCAGCGGACTTATTATGGATTCCGCAATGACAACGCTCCCGTTTTGCAGATGAAAACAAGCGAAAAATACTTTTCTTTCATTGTGAAAACCGCATTTGAGAGCAAACGGAGATTTGACCAGTGCGGCGTCGTTGCCTATCTGGACAGCGATAACTGGATGAAGGCCTCAATTGAATACGAAAATGCGGAATACCAGCGTTTGGGCAGTGTGGTGACAAACCACGGCTATTCCGATTGGGCGACGACCGATATTTCTTCGGATATTAAAGAGATGTGGTATCGGTTCAGCCGCAGAGAGTCGGACTTCTGTTTTGAATGCAGCGTTGACGGAAAGGTCTTTAAACAGATGAGGATTTGTCATTTTTGGGATGGTGCGGATGAGATTGCGTTTGGCATCTATGCTTGCAGCCCGGAGCAGTCGTCTTTCAGAGCAGTGTTTACCGAGATGCAGCTGACGGAGTGCATGTGGAAGGCGCATGTATAAGGAAATCAAGACAGACGGGACCGAAGCGGGCCTAAACGGGCGCAGAGTTCTGTGAAAAATGATAGAAAAAGGATATGGGGTAGTCCATATTCTTTTCCTTTACCGGCGTGGTACACGGAGAAAGGGAAACGGGGTGCAGACCCGTGTAAATAAGGAGGCGTTGATGAACCATATTGACAAGTGGATGGAAAAATTCTGCCGGGTTGTACGGGGGAGCTTTGGAGAAAGAGTGAGGCTGATCGGGATACAGGGAAGCAGGGGCAGGGACGAGGCTCGGGAGAACAGCGATATAGACGTCGTAGTGATTTTGGACGAGTTGAGAGGCGGAGATCTTAAGCTGTATCGCAAGGCAATCGCCTCCCTGCCCGAAAGAGAAAAAGTGTGCGGTTTTGTTTCAGGTATGGG
>QAKS01000059.1 GCA_003343685.1 Clostridiales bacterium
CGCAAATATCATTTATATTACGTCGGAATCATTTATCAATGAATTTGTGGAGAGCATCACACAGAAAAAACGGCCGGAGCAGTTCCGCAACAAGTTCCGTAACGCCGACGCGCTTTTAATAGACGATATTCAGTTTATTTCCCGCGCCAAGGAAACACAGACAGAGCTGTTCCATACCTATAACACACTGCACGACGCTAACAAACAGCTCGTATTTACGTCGGACAAGCCGCCGTCTGAAATTCCCTCCATAGAAGAAAGGCTTCTCGGACGATTTCAATGGGGACTCACCGTTGACATCAGCCAGCCCGACTATGAGACGCGAATCGCCATCCTGAAAAGCAAACTCCCACGCCTGCTTGAACAGACATGCAGCGAATTTCTCGTAGACGACGACATAATCGCCTATATTGCGTCTAAAGACGATACCAACATCCGTGATCTGGAAGGTGCGCTGAAACGGGTTATCGCCCATGCCAACGTCTGCAATATGGAAACGCCGGTCAATGAAATTACCATGGACATGGCAAAGGATGCTCTTGTCACCTTCTTTAAGCGGCCCGAGCAGAAGGACATCAACGGAAAGACCATTACTGACGCCGTATGTAAATACTATAATATTACCTTTGAAGAACTGCAAAGCCCGAGAAAGGACAGAGAGGTTTCCGTACCCAGGCAGATCGCCATGTATCTCATGATCGAGCTTACAAACTATTCCAATAAAAAGGTGGCCTCCATGCTGAACCGCAAAGATCACACAACGGTTCTCCATGCAGCTAAAAAAATCCGCACCGATATTGAAAACAAAACAGATGTTGGGCTGATTACCCTAGACATCAAAAAAAGAATTATGGAAGGATGAGAGTTGTCCACAGCTTTAGCTGATAAACCGGTGGACAACGATGGAACATCCAATGGCGGACCTGTGGATTTCATACAAAATACATGCCGTGCTTTTCCGATTCGATATGCCGGAAAAGAAAAAACTGTCACAGGTTATCCACAAAAAAGGCAGAATCCATCCTCCGGTTTTCCACACGGAGCAAATGAGAAAAAGGGCTGTATGAAAAGAAAACGGACAGTTATGAACTTATACACAGCCCCTAATAATACTATTACATAATATATTTAATTATAACAGGAGAGATAACGATGAGATTTACGTGCAACAAAGAAGATATCCGCGAAGCCATCAGCAGAGTAATCAAAACAGTACCGCAAAAGCCCTACAACAGCATTCTCGAATGCATCCACATGACGACGATAGATGGAGGCGTCATTCTTCGGGCTTATGACACAGTGACCGCGATCAAGACAACCATCTCCGCCACAGTGACCGACTACGGCGAAACAGCCATTCCCGCACGGCTCCTTTCGGAAATTATCATAAAGCTGCCGGACGGAGAAATTGATGTGAACAGCGTGGAGGGAAAAGGCATTGTATTTACGGCCGGAAAGTCGGAAGCGACGCTGCAGGAAATGGAGGCAGACGAATTTCCAGAATTTCCGGAATTAAAAGGAGACTCCATCGTATTAAAACAGAGTGAGCTTGCGGATATGATCAAGCGCACGTCCTTTGCCGTTTACCAGCTCCCCGACAAGCCGATTTACACGGGAATGCTCGTAGAGGCGAAGGACGGAGAGTTTGCCATCGTCGCTGTAGACGGCCCGCGTATGGCAAAGAAAAAGATACCGTTTGAAACGGTAAACGAAGTGAGGGTTGTCGTCCCCGGAAAGGCCATGAAGGAAGTGGGACGGTTGATGGAAAACGAGGATGAGAACGTGGAACTTCTCATCAACGAAAACTGCTGTTTTTTCGTGTTTGACGATACGATTATGTATACACAGCTGCTGTCGGGAAACTTTATTGATTACAGAAAGCTGATTCCGGACGACAGGGTCACACGTGTACGGGTAGAGACTCGTTTTTTGGAAAAAAGCTTTGAGATGATGTCCGTCATGGCAAAGGAGGACATCTACAATATGATTAAGATTGAGATTACGCCGGATGCGCTTTTGCTTACGTCTAAAAACGATTATGGTGAGATCAGCGACAGCGTTCCTGTATTAACTGAAGGAGACTGTATGTCCATTGGCTTTAATGTGCGGTATTTTCTGGAGGCGATCCGCACGATTGATGACGATTACATCTTTTTGGACTTCAAGTCCAAATTGGATCAGTGTGTGATACGGCCCGTTGAGGGAGATGATTATATTTATATGATCTTCCCGGTAAATATGAAATAATGTATCTCGACGAAATAGCGCTGAAAAATTACAGAAATTATGAGAGCTGCCGTATAGGAGGTTTTTCCCGCGGGGTCAATATTTTCATCGGGGGAAATGCTCAGGGCAAAACCAATTTTTTGGAGGCTGTGAACTACGTCTCCTGGGGACGGTCCATGCGCGGCTCTCTCGATAAGGAAGCGGTGACCTATGGAAAAAGACTGGCCGCTGTCGACGCGCGTTTTTTCTCCGGAGACTTTATGCGCCATATTGAAGAGGAGTTTGATACCGAGGGAAAAAAGCAGATTAAAATTGACGGAGAGTCTATCAAGCGGATCAGTCTGCTCGTCGGCATTGCCAATACGATTGTATTTTCTCCGGACGATCTGCGAACTGTAAAGGATTCTCCTTCTATTCGGCGTAAGACGATAGACCAGGAGATCAGCAAGGTGCGCCCCGTCTATTACCGTGACCTTACGACCTATATGAGCGCCGTCAGAGAGAAAAACAGACTGCTCAAAATGAAGGGGACGGACGTCCGGCTCATAGAAAGCTATAATGAACAGCTGGTGGAATATGGAACAAAGATTATCGACAGACGCGGCGGCTTTATCGACATGCTTGCAAAGACCGCGTCGCATGTTCATCAGCAGTTGGCTTCTGGAGAAAAGCTGGAAATCGCCTATCGCTGTTGCTGTGACAGAGGGGATATAAAAAACAGCCTGACAAAAAAGCTGGAAAAAAACATGGACAGAGAATTGGAGACAGGCGTATCCATGACAGGCCCTCACCGAGAGGATGTGGATATCAGGATCGGCGGGATGAGCGCCAAATCATTTGCCTCCCAAGGACAGCAGAGGACCGCAATCCTCTCTATCAAAATTGCCTGCGCTATGCTGGCAAAAAAGGCAACGGGAGACGCTCCCGTTCTCCTTTTAGACGATGTTTTTTCGGAGCTTGACGAAAAGCGAAGAAATAATCTGGTAAGAATGACAGAGGGATTTCAGGTGTTTATTACGGGAACGGAGCTGCCCGGCGGCTTTAAAGCGCCGGAGATGAAGCTGTTTACCGTGGAGAAGGGAAAGATAGAGTCCGTTCTCTTCTGACTGCCTGCGCTCCTTTCAATGCCCGTCCTTTGAAGAAAGTATTACAGCCGAGCGGCGAACTTTCTGTTACAGCATACTTATTGCAATGAGGTGAGACGCATTGCGCCCGTCGTTTGATTCCGCTAAAAAGCACGGTGTTGTTTTCGTATAAAAAACTATCATTCGTCCCTCATTCGTTTTGTTGTGCTTCACTCGCCTGCCATTTTTTCGCGGTTGTGCGCGGCGTGCGTTCTCCCGAAAGAAAAATTTATCCCTTGCAATTATTTTTTTGCCACCGTTAAAATTGGCGGAACAATACAAAATATCCGCATATAGGCAGGCATAACACAAGGACAGGTTATTGGCTGTAATAGATCCGGAAGTATCTATTCTCAAATTGAATCAGGCACTTATAGTATTCGTATCAGTGAATTAATTTGAGTGCACTGTATTTTCGACGTAGAATATTCGGATTTTTTCGGATTATCGGTAAAAATAAAAAATTATGCTTTTAGCCGTTAATCTCTCTAATTTTAATTTTTCATGGGTTTTAAAAAAAATTGATATTTTTCTTATTTTACATTGAAAATGGGCATATGAGGCGTTTTTTTTCATAATAGAGTGTATCTTGAAAAAAGGGCTTTTAATAAACATGGTTATGGTGTATAATATATATAAGTAAGAAGGTAATCATTGTAATATGGATTATCTTTTTTATATTGTCAGACGTCCGTCCCGATTTTTCGCGTCCGTTCGATGCGAAAAAGAAAAAGCCGGACGAAGGCTTTTATTTGCCTTTGTGATTTGATGAAAAACCGTCTGAAGAATGGAGAAAAGTATGCTGCTGCATATTGGAGGAGACAAGCTGGTCGATGAGAACGATATTGTTATGATACTCGACTATAAAGCGCTCTTAAAAAACAATGAAAACCGGAAAGCCATCGCCATGATGGGAGAAAAGACAAGTGCTGTGCGGCTTGCGGGGAAGGACGTGAGAACGGTAATTGTGACGAAGGAATTCGGGAAGCTCCGCACGTATTTTTCGCCGGTTTACGGAAAGACGCTCATATCCAGAAAGAAAACATACATCTAAGGAGAAAAAATGGGTAACGAACAGGTTTATGACGAAAGTCAAATTCAAGTATTGGAAGGACTGGAGCCGGTCAGAAAAAGACCCGGCATGTATATCGGCTCTACAGACGAGCGCGGTCTGCATCACTGTGTTTATGAGATTGTAGATAACGCCATAGATGAGGCGATGGCAGGCTATTGCGATAAAATTTTTGTGGAAATCAAAAAGGACGGGGGAATTCTGGTGAGGGATGACGGACGGGGCATTCCGACAGGAATCAATCCGCAGACCGGCACCAGCAGCCTTACGGTGGCGCTGACCATGCTTCATGCAGGCGGAAAATTCGGCGGAAACGGCTATAAGGTTTCCGGCGGTCTTCACGGCGTGGGCGTTTCTGTCGTCAACGCTCTTTCCGAAAAAATGGTGGCAACTGTCTGCCGCGATGGGCAGAAGGTGACCCAGAGTTACTCCCGCGGTGAGCCTACAAGCGAGGTGGAGAGAGTGGGAGATTCGGACAAGACGGGCACGGAAATCTGCTTCTGGCCAGATCCGGAGATTTTTGAGACAGTCGATTTTGATTTTAAAACGCTGCGCAAGCGCTTCCGGGAGATGGCGTTCCTGAATAAAGGTATTAATATTACGCTTTTGGACGAGCGCGGCGAGGAGGAGATCCGCCAAAATTACTGCTTTGAGGGCGGTATTCGCTCCTTTGTAGAGTATCTCAATACGAATAAGACATCCCTCTTTGAGACGCCAATCTATATGGAGGAAAACGACGGCGTCTACACTGTAGAGGTGGCGATGCTGTATAACGACTCTTATTCGTACAATATACAAAGCTTTGCAAATAACATCAGCACTCATGAGGGCGGTACCCATGAGACGGGCTTCCGCACGGCGCTGACCAAGGTGGTAAACGAGTATGCGCGGAAAAACGGATACCTGAAGGAAAAGGAAGAAAACCTATCCGGAGACGATATCCGTGAGGGAATTGTGGCCATCGTTTCCGTCAAACTGCCGGAGCCGCAGTTCGAGGGGCAGACAAAGACGAAGCTCGGCAATTCTATCATGGCGGCGAAGGTGCAGGCGGTGGTTTCAAAGCATTTGGCTGAATTTTTTGAGGAAAATCCCAAGACGGCAAAACTCATTGTGGATAAATGTCTGATGGCGCGCCGCGCCCGGGAAGCGGCAAAGCGCGCCCGGGATGTGACCCGGAAAAACAGCGGTCTGTTCTCCATGCCCGATAAGCTGGCGGACTGCACCAGCAAGGACGTATCCGAGCGGGAAATCTTCCTCGTTGAGGGCGACAGCGCCGGCGGCAGTGCAAAAAAGGGTCGGGACAGAAAAACGCAGGCGATTATGCCTCTTCGTGGAAAAATTTTAAACGTGGAAAAGGCCCGTTATGACAGAGCGCTCGGTAATCAGGAAATCAAGGGCATGATTACGGCGTTCGGTACGGGAATCGGAGAGGATTTTGATTTAAGCAAACTGCGCTACGACAAGATCATTATTATGACCGATGCGGATGTGGACGGCAGCCATATCAGAACCCTGCTGCTTACGTTCCTGTATCGGTATTTGCGGCCGATTGTGGACGAGGGGCATGTATATATTGCCCAACCCCCTCTCTACCAGATCAGAAAGGCGCGGACGATCCGCTATGTGTTTACCGAAGAGGAACTGCGCGCGACGATTGCGGAGCTGGGCGAGGGGGCGACCGTTTCCCGCTTTAAGGGTTTGGGAGAGATGGACGCCAGTGAGCTGAAGGAAACGACGATGGCAAAGGAGACGCGGACCCTTTTGCAGGTGCGTCCCGAGGACGCAATAGAAGCGGATCAGATGTTCAGTGTCCTGATGGGAGACGATGTGGAATCCCGCAGGCTGTTTATTGAGCAAAATTCGCAGCTCGTGACCGAACTGGACGTCTGAAATAGGACAAGGAGACAGTACAAGTGGACAACATAGAAGAAAACAAGAGGATTATACCGGTAGACTTGGGCGGAGAGATGCAGAAGTCGTTTATCTCCTACGCCATGGCGGTCATTATAAACAGGGCGCTGCCTGACGTTCGCGACGGCTTAAAGCCCGTACACAGGCGGATTATCTACGCCATGAACGAGCTGGGGCTGACAAACGACAAGGCTCATAAAAAGTGCGCCCGTATCGTCGGCGACACGATGGGTAAATACCATCCCCATGGAGACAGCTCCATCTATGACGCGCTTGTGCGTATGGCGCAGGATTTTTCCATGCGGTATATGCTGGTGGACGGACACGGGAATTTCGGCACCATCGACGGCGACAGCGCTGCCGCGATGCGGTATACCGAAGCGCGTCTGTCGAAAATAGCAAACGAAATGATCCGCGATATCGACAAGGATACGGTGGACTACTACCCAAACTTTGACGAATCGCTTCAGCAGCCGGTGACCCTTCCCGCCCGGTTTCCCCAGCTCATCGTAAACGGAACGGGAGGTATTGCCGTCGGCATGGCGACCAACATTCCCCCGCACAATCTGGGAGAGACGATAGACGCGACGGTGGCTCTTCTCAAGGATCCGGATCTTGAGGCGGAGGATCTGATGGAGTATATTCCCGGACCGGACTTTCCCACAGGCGGCGTGATTACCGGCGTGTCGGGCATTAAGCAGGCCTACAGGACAGGCCGCGGCAGGATTCGCGTGCGGGCCCGCGCAGAGATCGAGGCAGTCAAGGATCACGACGCCATTATCATTACGGAAATTCCCTATCAGGTAAACAAGGAACAGCTTGTGGCCTATATCCGCCAGTTGGTGCGCGATAAAAAGATCGACGGCATTGCGGACGTCAACGACGAGTCGGCAGAGGATGTGCGCATTGTGATCGACTTAAAGCGGGGCGTCAACGGCAGCGTGATTTTAAACAGGCTGTATAAGCATACACAGATGCAGACGACTTTCGGCGTGATCATGATTGCGCTGGTCAACGGCGAGCCCAAGTGCCTCTCCTTAAAACAGGC
>QAKS01000111.1 GCA_003343685.1 Clostridiales bacterium
GGCGTCTTGTCTATATACGTGGGGCGGATTGCCTCATGGGCGTCCTGCGCATTCTTTCTGCTGGAGTAGACGTTAGGCTTGGCCGGCACATATTCTCCGCCGAATTCACCGGCGATAAAGACCTTAGCCGCCTCCTGCGCCTCATTTGAAATTCTCGTGGAATCGGTTCTCATGTATGTAATCAAGCCGACCGTCTCCGACTCATTGATCTTAACGCCCTCATAAAGCCCTTGGGCAATCATCATCGTCTTTTTCGTCGTAAAGCCCAGCTTTCTGGCCGCATCCTGCTGAAGCGTACTGGTCGTAAACGGCGGATATGCTTTGCGCTGTTTCTCGCTTCTCTTAACCTTTCTAATAATAAAATCAGATTTTTTCAAATCGGCCAGAACCTGTTCTGCTTCCGCTTCGGACTTTGGTTCAAATTTTTTTCCGTTTTTGCCGAAATAGCTTGCCTCAAATTCATTTTTCCCGTCGGCATTGGCCACAAGCGCCGTAATCGTCCAGTACTCGACCGGAACGAAATCGTTAATCTCCTTTTCTCTGTCGACGATCAGACGCACAGATACCGACTGCACTCTGCCTGCGGAAAGGCCGCGCCTCACCTTGTTCCAGAGCAGCGGGCTCAGCTTATACCCCACCAGTCTGTCCAGCACCCTCCTTGCCTGCTGGGCATTCACCCGCTCCATATCGATCTTCCGCGGCGTCTTAATGGCCTCCTTTATGGCGTTTTTCGTGATTTCATTGAACTCGATGCGGCATTTCTGATCCTCGGGTATATTGAGCGCATGAGCAATATGCCACGAAATTGCCTCTCCCTCTCTGTCAGGGTCGGTTGCAAGGTATACCTGCTTTGCGTTTTTTGCTTCCTTTTTCAAACCATTCAAAATAGGCGTCCGCCCACGTATGACAATATACTGCGGTTCAAAATCATTCTCCACATCTACGCCTATTTTGCTCTTGGGCAAATCAATCAAATGCCCGTTGCTCGCCAGCACTTTATAAGCGCTGCCGAGAAATTTTTCTATTGTCTTAGCCTTTGCCGGGGACTCCACTATTACCAGAGAATAGGGTTTTTCCGCCGTTTTTCCAGCTTTTGCTGCCATCGTTGTCCTCCAAATAATATATGTATCAAACCTACGTCTGCAAATTATACAGTTCCTTTTCAAAAAAATCAAGGCCTTTTGCATTTTGTCTACATTATATTATCCGAACATGGACTTCTTGACACGCAGAAAACAATTTAAAAATTATTTTTAAGGAACACCCATGCGCCTTTCCAAAAATACCCTTCCTGCCGCCGTCAGTCTTTTCGAAGCGCCTCAACAGGATCCATGCGCGAAGCTTTAACGGCAGGCGCCAGCCCGAATATCACTCCTATGGCAAAAGATATGACGACGCCCAAAACAGTTGCTTCAACCGAAATGCTCATTTCCATCGCCAGAATTGCACACGCCAGCCATGTGACGCCTATGCCCAAAATGATTCCGCCGAACGACCCCAGCAGTGAGTACATGACCGCCTCCGTCAAAAACTGGCAGAGTATCGACCGGTTATCTGCGCCGATGGCTTTTCTGATTCCAATCTCTACAGTCCTCTCCCGCACGGTCACCAGCATAATATTCATAATTCCTATGCCTCCGACCAACAGAGAGATACATGCAATAGCGCCCACAACCAGCTTAAATGTATCGAGAATGCTTTCCGCATTTTTCATCTCCTCCGCCAGATTTACCGTTTTTACAGTCTGGCTGCCGCGCATAGCCACCAGCATATTGACGCTTTTTTTTGCAATATCTGCCAAGATATCCCTGTCCTTTGCCGTCACGGATATCTCCGACACCATATCATCGCCGCCGAATACAGCCGCAAATGCGGTCAACGGAATATAAACCCTGTTTTCCACAATGGAATTGTACAACGGCGCCGTATTCTTATACACTCCTATTATTTTAAATGAGACGCTGTGTATGACCAGCTTTTTTCCTATGGGTGACGAATTGCCAAACAGTTCCTCCGCCAGAATACTGCCTATAACCGCCTGCTTTTTGCCGTATTCCTGATCACTCTCCTTCAGAAAGCGTCCCGCATCCACTTCGATTTTTTCCAGCATTCCGTAGTCGCTGTTTGTCCCCACCACATTGGCATATGCCTCCGCACTGCTTTTCTCCGCATTAACATTTCCCTTCCAGTATCTGCACGGTACGATGGCATCTATTCCGTCGATCTCATCCTTCAGCCTGTTCACATTTTCTATCGTAAGCGGCTTCGAATCCTCGTCAGAATATATCATAATTCGATCCATGCCGAACTGGCTCAGCTCGTCATAAATTCTCATCTGGCCCGCCGTCCCCACTGAGGAAACAGCCACCATCGCAGCAACGCCGACTACAACGCCCAGCATTGTCAGAAATGCCCGCAGCTTATTTCGGCCAAAACGGCAAAAAAAATACTTTATATATTCAAGAAGGCCCATCGCACAGCCTGCCTTTTTTTAAATATTTGATGTTTCCGGCCCGCTCAGCTACATATTTTTCATGAGTATTTAAGACGATTGCCACACCTTTTTTGTTCATATCGTCAAAAATTTCCAGAACCTCGTCCCGCGTCGTTTCGTCGAGATTGCCCGTCGGCTCGTCCGCCAAAATCAGCCGGGGTCTGTTCGCAAGAGCGCGGGCAATAGCGACTCTTTGGCGCTGTCCTCCGGAAAGCTCCGAGGGAAAGTGCTCCGCTCTGTCCCAAAGCCCCAGCCCTCCCAGCAGGGCCTCCGCCCTATCCCTTCTCTCTTTGTCTGGTATTTTGGCATACTTCATCGGCAGCTCCACATTTTCTGCCGCTGTAGAACCTGACAACAGGTAAAACGACTGAAATACAAAGCCAATCTCTCTGTTTCTCAGCTCCGCCAGATCTCTTTCCGACATTCTGCGCACATCTTTCCCAAACAAATGCAGTTCTCCGTGGTCCGGCTTATCCAGACAGCCGATCATATTCATCAATGTTGATTTACCGCTGCCCGATTCCCCCATAATGGCAATATAATCCCCATCACGCACGTCCAGAAAGATATCCCGCAATACATCAATGCTCTTTTCGTTTCTGAAAAAGCTTTTTCTCAGTCCTTTTGCCTCTATCAATTAATATTTAACCTCTCGCCCTCGTTTATTTCCTCATCCTGATTCAGTATGACCCTGTCACCCTCCGACAATCCGCTCGTCACTTCATAATAATCGTCGTTGACCAGGCCTGTGGTGATCGTTCTTTTTCTCGCAAGATTGTCCTCATCCACAATCATGACTGTTCCGTCCGTTATGGCGCTGTCTCCATCGATTAACAATGTATCCTCTTTTGCATCGGTCAAGACACTGACGTCCACTGTTGCCCCTGCTATGCAGTTCATTTCATCAGTTGTAACAATTCGCACTTCACAGCTTTTATTTCCCGCCGCATCCGCCGTCAGCACGTCACTGATCTCAGCAATTTTTCCTGTATAAACCGTATCGCTTCCGTTGACCGACAGTTCACATGCTGCGTCTAGGGAAATTTTGGATCTGTCAGTTTCGCTGACGAAAAAATATACATCCATATGATCCGTATCGCCTATCGTCACAACCGGCGCTGCCGCAGTAACCATATCGCCCTGCACCGCATTGACCGCAATCACGCTTCCGCTGATATCGCTTTTTACCGTTTCGCTTTTTGACACAGCCGTGGAAGATACTGCGAAAGCCGTGTCTGTTTCCGCCGCAATATTGCCGATGCCGTTTTTCATCACTTCATTAAAAGCAGAGAGCTCATATCCATAGGTCTGCGCCGACGATACGACACTTTTTCTCACCAATTCATCCCTTGCGGAAGATCCCGCTGCGTCAGCTGCAGCCGGTACTGACTCTCCCCCGGTTGCTTCGCTGTATACCGTAAACAGCGCATCCCCTGCCTGAACCTTGTCTCCCGGCGAGACCATAACCTCTGTAACTGCTCCGTTGGCTCTGCTCAACACTTGGCTCAGCTGAGAAGGTCGTGCCTCTCCGGTGCTCTCAAAATAAACTGCAATTTCTCCTCTTTTTGCCGTCGTGACATCGACGCTTTTGGTGTTTCCTGATATCCAGACCGGCACTGCAATAACAGCAGCTACGGTTAGAACTGCCGCAATAATCAGAAATTTTTTCATTTTTTACCTCCTCCGACCAATATATGTTATATCATTCCCACAGCAAAACACTGATATTCGAACTCTTTTAAAAAAAGTCTTGAATATTTATGCAGGTAGATGTATAATTATTAAAAACATGTACGGAGGTCATTATGAAAGCAAAAGTCGGCATTATAGGAGTCACCGGTTACGCGGGAGAAGAACTTCTAAGACTCCTTGCCTCTCATCCCGGCGTTACGATAGAATCGCTCATGAGCAAAAGCTATGCAGGGGCAGATATTGCCTCTCTGTACGGTTCATATGCAGCTAAGTCCCTTCCGGCACTTGAGGAAGTGAACGTCAGCAAAATTGCCGCCCAATGCGACGTCGTATTTACCGCTCTGCCTCACGGCGCTTCTATCGAGATTGTTCCCGGTCTTTTAGAAAACGGTGTCAAAGTTGTGGATCTGAGCGGGGATTTCAGGTATGACGACAAGCAGACATACGAGCAATGGTACGGCATTTTGCACGATCAGGAATCCATCTTGCAGGAAGCGGTCTACGGGCTGCCCGAACTGTACCGCAGCAAGATCAAAGAAAGCCGCATTGTCGCAAATCCCGGCTGTTACACAACCACCAGTATTCTCGCCTTGTATCCGCTGCTGGCAAACGGACTGATAGATCCCTGCGGCATCATTATAGATGCAAAATCCGGCACATCGGGAGCGGGAAGAAAAGCCAAAGTCGATTTTGGCTTTTGCGAGGTAAACAACAATTTTAAGGCATACGGCGTAACGACTCACCGCCATACCTCTGAAATTGAACAGGAGCTGTCAAAGGCTGCCGGCACAGAAATCCTGCTGTCCTTTACGCCCCATCTGCTTCCGGTTAACAGAGGCATTTTTGCAACGTGCTATGCCGCCCTTGCCGACGGTGCGACGGATGAAGCGATAGCACGAGCCTACAGCGACGCCTTTGGCGAAGAGCCTTTTACGCATGTCCTTTCCTGCGGCTCTCTGCCGGAACTGAAGCACGTCTGTGGTTCCAACAACTGCATGATCGGCTTTAAAACCGACCGGCGGCTGAACCGGATTATTGTCGTCTCCTGCACCGATAACCTGATTAAAGGCGCGGCGGGCCAGGCAATCCAAAACATGAATCTGATGTTTGGCTTTGAGGAAACCTGCGGACTTCCACGGATTTCAGATTACCTGTAAAAATATAGAAAATTTGACACACTTAAGGAGGAAAATTATGAAAACCTACAGTGAACGGGCTACAGTGCTGATAGAGGCGCTGCCCTATATTCAACGGCTCAGCGGCAAGACCATCGTCATCAAATACGGCGGCGCCGCCATGCTCAACGAAGAACTGAAACAAAAATTTATGGAGGATATTACGCTGCTCAAATTTGTGGGCATGAATCCCATCGTCGTACACGGCGGCGGCCCTGCTATCAATGAGACGCTCAGCGCGCTCTCCATTGAATCCCGTTTTGAGAACGGTCTCAGGGTGACAGACGACGCCACAATGGATGTTGTCCAGATGGTGTTGACCGGAAAGATCAATAAGCAGATAACCTCCGGCATCAACGGCGTGGGCGGCAAGGCTGTGGGCCTTTGCGGCATTGACGGTCACGTTATCTCCGCCCACAAGCAGCCACCGAAAGACGGCATAGATTACGGCAACGTTGGCGTCATCGACAAAGTGGATACAAAACTCATTGAAATGCTGGCTGCCGACGAATATATTCCCGTCATCGCTCCGATCGGTGTAGGCGACCACGGCGAAAGCTATAACATTAACGCCGATACGGTAGCCAGCGCCGTAGCTACTGCGATGAAAGCAGAAAAGCTCATGTTTCTTACTGACATAGACGGGATACGCCGCGTGGCGGACGATCCCGAAACGCTTATTTACGAAATATCCAGCGCAGACGTGGCAGACATGATTGCCGACGGTATTCTATACGGCGGAATGCTGCCAAAGGCAAAGGCCTGCGCAAAAGCGATCCGCGAAGGTGTAAACAGGGTACACATCATCAACGGCACCATACCCCATTCGATCATTTTGGAAATTTTCACTGATTCCGGTATCGGAACGATGTTTACGCAGTGAGAGGTGGATGCAATGTCAATTGAAGAATTGAAAAAGCTCGACAAACAATACTATACCGGCGTATTTGGGGAACGCATGCCCTTTGTCCCCGTACGCGGAGAAAAGGCACATCTGTTCGACGCAAACGGCCGGGAATACGTCGACTTTCTCGGCGGTATCGCCGTCAACTGCCTCGGATATTCCGACGAAGGCCTCATCTCTGCAATCTCCGCACAGGCCCGCAGTCTGATTCACATTTCCAATCTTTTTTATATTCCGTCTCAGGCGGCTGCGGCAGAGAAGCTCTGCAAGCTGTCAGGCTATGACAAGGTGTTCTTCTGCAACAGCGGCGCGGAGGCCAATGAAGGCGCCATAAAGCTTGCGCGCAGATATTTCTCCGGAAAAGGGAAATACGAATTTATTGCCATGAAAAACTCGTTTCACGGACGCACTTTTGCAACGCTCTCCGCTACCGGACAGGAGCGGTTTCACAAGCCCTTCTATCCTCTCATGCCATCCTTTGTATTTGCGGAGATGAACAGCCTGCCGTCTGTGGAAGCGTTGATCAGCGACAAAACCTGCGGCATCATCATTGAGCCGATTATCGGTGAGGGCGGCGTCATGCCTGCCGAGCCGTCGTTTATACAGGGACTTCGGAAGCTCTGCGACAAAAACGGCCTGCTTCTCATTGCAGACGAAATACAGACAGGCAACGGACGTACGGGTAAATTTCTTGCGATGGAAAATTTCGGCGTATCTGCGGACATCACCACTTTGGCCAAGGGGATCGGCGGCGGCGTTCCCGTGGGAGCATTTCTCGCCAAGGGCTCTGTATCAGACGCCTTTACTCCCGGCGACCACGGCTCTACCTTTGGCGGTAACCCTCTTGCCACGGCGGCAGTGGATTATGTCCTGTCGGTGCTCATGTCTACCGACATGATGGAAAACAACAGCAAGCTGGGCGATGCCCTTCGCAATGCACTCTTTGATGTTATGGCGGCATATCCCGAGCATTGCGCCGCCGTCCGCGGCATGGGTCTGATGGATGCGCTTGTGCTCCACGACGGCCTTTCCGCAAAATCGGTCATGCTTGCTCTTGCGGAAAAGGGAGTGATCACGGGTACTGCCGGAGGAAACTGTCTGCGGTTTGTACCGCCATATGTGATCACATATGAGGATATTGAAACGCTTAAAGCTGCCCTGCTCGCAGTTTTAAAAGAATTTTAGGAGGAAAATATGGATCTTATCAACTATCAGCCTCAACAGGCATTTTTACAAAAGCATCTGCTCACCCTGTCCCCTTACACCAAAGACGAAATACTGCAGATTTTAAGCCTCGCTCTCAAACTAAAAGCAGAAACAAAGTCCGGACTGGAACATCATCTTCTGAAAGGCAAGTCCCTTGCCATGATCTTTGCCAAAAGCTCTACCCGCACGCGCGTGTCCTTTGAAACGGGCATGGTACAGCTCGGGGGCTATCCCCTTAACCTGTCCACAGCCGATATTCAGCTGGGCCGCGGTGAAACGATCTCCGATACCGCAAAGGTTCTCTCCCGCATGGTAGACTGCATTATGATCCGCACCTTTGCGCAGGCCGACGTAGAAGGTCTTGCCGAGTTTGGCTCCATCCCCGTCATCAATGGCCTGACGGACGACTTCCATCCCTGTCAGGCATTGGCGGACGTCATGACTATCTATGAGCACAAGGGCGCTATAGATGGGCTGAAAATGGCATTTATCGGAGATGGAAATAACGTTGCCCATTCACTCATGCTGATCTGCGCAAAATTGGGCATTGATTTCTCCATCGGCTGCCCCCCCGGGTTTGAGCCCTCTCCGTCCGTCGTTTCCGACGCCGTTGCCTTTGCCAAAGAGAGCGGTGCTGTCATTACTGTGACGAACGATGCAAAGCAGGCGATTCGGGACGCAGATGCCGTCTATACGGACGTATGGGCCAGCATGGGTCAGGAGAGTGAATTCGAAGAGAAGTCAAAACATTTCATTCCCTATCAGGTCAATACGGCACTCACCTCTTATGCCAAGGATGATTTTATCTTCCTGCACTGTCTGCCTGCTCACCGCGGCGAGGAGGTCTCTGCAGAGATCATCGACGGTCCACACAGCGTAGTGTTTGACGAAGCCGAAAACCGGCTGCATGCTCAAAAGGCTGTCCTCGTCAAACTGATGAACGGCGGCAACTGATGGAAAAGATTATTTTACGGCGTGCGGAGGAAACCGATGCACCCGAGATACTTCGGATCACTCATGAGGCATTTTCTCTTTATGCTGAGGCGGTCAGAAAAAAAGAAAGCATCAAAGCCCTCTATGAAACGTTGGAGACAGTCCGGAGCGATATTTCCAATATCAACGTTTTTGTATGCGAATTGGACGGGCAGATTATCGGCAGCGTTCGCTACCGCCTTCTGGATGATGGCATCGCCTATCTCAGCCGGTTTGCCATGGATCCTGAGGTACAGAATCTTGGCCTTGGCGGGCTTCTTTTGGAGCGCGTTCGTCAGGAATGCCTTGCGGTCGGCGTCCGCGCAATCGCCCTGCATACCGCAAGCCGCATGCGCTCGTCTGTGGCTTTCTATCTGAAAAACGGCTACTATATTCACAGCATCGAACGCTCATCCGAATATATCCGCGCTTTTATGGTAAACGAGCTGGTCACCATGGACGAGTTGTTTGATTATGAAAGCATCGTAAAGAAGTCAGTTTAATTCATCCAGCGTCAGAGTATATCCATGCAGGCAGTTGTCCATAAAATACCGAACCTCTTTCGCATCAATTAGGGATAGCTCATGTGCTATCCTTTTTTTTGCCTTCTGAAATTCCATGTTCCCGCTCTGAACTTCCTCAATGCACTTGATATAAGCCGCCAACTTATCTGCGTATTTTACAATTTTATACTCTTCGCTCTCTTCCGCACAGATAAGCTCTCTGTAATCCTGCTCCAGTTCCGGCGGCACCATATCGATCATCCTCTCCGCAGCGACCCGTTCAATTTCTTTATATGCATTTTTTATTTTGGGATTAAAATATTTGATCGGCGTCGGCAAGTCTCCCGTGATCACCTCGCTCGTCTCGTGGAATACTGCCAGCGCCATAATGTGCTCAGCGTCCACCTCTCCCCCGAACATCCTGTTTCTTATCAGCGCAAGGGCGTGGGCAATAATCGCTACATCCAAAGAATGCTCCTTGACGTTTTCGCTTTGTGTATTCCGCATGATTCCCCATCGCCTGATATTTTTCATTCTGGAAATATATGCGTAAAAGTTATACATTTCAACTGTTCCTTTCTATACGTATTAACAGAAGCTATTCTGTCATATATATTTAACAAAAAAGGCGGTCTCTATGAAAACCAACAAAAAATCC
>QAKS01000088.1 GCA_003343685.1 Clostridiales bacterium
GGGTCCTCTGATGGCGGGTATGAGAGATATTAATGTGGATATAATTGGAAAGAGCGCCCACGGAGCCAGACCGCAGCACGGAACCGACGCTGTCGTTGCGGCGGCGCAGTTTGTGAATCAGGCGCAGACGATCATTTCGCGCAATGTTGACCCCGTGGATACGGCAGTTCTGACGCTCGGCGTAATCAAAGGCGGTGAAGCCCGAAATATTGTCTGTGACCGCGTACATATGGAGGGGACGCTCCGAACATTTGACGACGGCGTCGCCGACATGGTGAAGGGAAGGCTTTACGACATTCTGAGCGGGCTGGAAAAGGGCATGGGTGTTGAGACAAGGTGCTATGAGACGATGGCATTTCCGGCGGTGGTCAACGATCGGGCTTTGACCCAAAGAGCGAAAGAAAGGCTGGATGAAAGCGACATTGCCCATGTGGAGAAGGTGATGATCTCCGAAGATTTTTCCTGTTATCAGCGGAAGGTTCCGGGATTATTTGTGTTTTTGGGCGTGAGGGACGAAGGGCATGATGCGCCGCTGCACACAAAGGAATTTGGTTTTGACGAAAAATACCTTCTGACGGGAATGGAATATGTGGCGCGCATGGCGGGACTTTCCGATGAGAAATAGCTATACGGCGCTGGCAGAGGCCTACGACGCCTTGATGTATGATGTGGATGCGGACGCATGGGCGGCCTATCTGGATATGCTGTTGGGCGGCGCGCCGAAAAGGATGTTTGAGGCGGCCTGCGGTACGGGAAACATTACTCTGGGCTTGCTGGAAAAAGGATACGACGTGACGGCCTGCGACATTTCGGAGGAAATGGTGGAAAGGGCTGCGCGGAAGGCGGCGGAGAAGCAGCTTGGCGGCTGTTTTATGTGTATGGACATGACGCAGATGTTTGCCTTTGAGATGGATGCGGTGGTGGCTGCGTGCGACGGCGTAAACTATTTGGCAGAGGACGGAGAGGCAGAGGCGTTTTTTCAAGCTGCGTACCGAAGCCTGAAAAGCGGAGGCAGGCTGCTGTTTGACGTGAGCAGTGAATACAAGCTTCGCGAAATCGTCGGGAACGAAATGTTTTACGACGACGGAGACGATGTGACGGTTTTTTGGCAAAATGAGACTGTCGGGAACCGTGTGACCATGTCGCTGACGTTGTTCTTCCGTGAGGGAGCGCTGTACAGACGCGGCGACGAAGAGCATGTGCAGAGAATTTATACGGAGCAGGAGCTTCGTAAAATGCTGGCGGACGCAGGCTTTGAGAAAGTTCTGGTCTATGGCTTCGGCGGCAGGGAACGACCGGGGGAAAAGGAAGAAAGGCTGCAATTTGTTGCGGTAAAGGGATAATGAAATGGATAAACTGACGAGACTGATACTGGAAGACAGCGTCATGGTGACGGCCTGCGATACGACAGAGCTGGTGGCTTGTGCAAGGGATCTGCACAACACCTATCCTACTTCGACAGCTGTGTTGGGGCGCGCTCTGACGGCAGGTGTTATGATGGGGTGCCGTCTGAAGGAAAAAGAGCAAAGGCTCACGATCAATATTAACGGAAACGGCCCGGCAGGAACAGTGATTGTCACGGCAGGCGGAGACGGAACGGTCAAAGGCTGCATTGGGGAGCCGCATGTGGATATTCCGGCAAAGGCGGACGGACAGCTGGACGTAGGGGGCGCCGTTGGCAGGGACGGAATGTTGACCGTAATACGTGACGAGGGCATGAAGGAGCCGTATATCGGACGCACGAAGCTGGTGACGGGAGAAATTGGAGAGGATCTTGCCGCATATTTTCTCTATTCGGAGCAGCAGCCGTCGATTGTATACCTTTCGGTATGGGTGGATATCGATACGACGGTTTTAAAGGCGGGAGGACTCATCATAAGTCCTTTGCCGAATGCATCTGAGGAAACCATATCGGCAATCGAGGGAAGACTGGCGCAGATCGAAAATTATGCACTGATGATCATGAATCTGACGCCGGAAAAAGCGGTGGAAAAGATATTTAAGGGCATGAAGACAGAAGCACTGTCGACGATCGAGCCGAAATATCTCTGTGACTGCAGCGAGGAACGGCTGGAGCAGGTGGTGATTTCTCTCGGGGAAGATCAGCTGAGAGAGCTGATAAGCGAGGGAAAGGACGAAGAAATTGTCTGCCGCTTCTGCGGGAAGAAGTACGTCTTTACGACGGAGAGACTGAAAGAGCTTTTAAGAAAGGCGACGGTGCATGACTAAAGAGAGAAAAATACTGAGTTTTGACAGAGACGCAGATTTTTTCTACAACAAATTTGAAAAGAACATTGATCAGGGGAAGTATTTTGACGCCCTTTCGGATATCAGAACGGCAGTGGCGAAGGATCAGGATGATCCGGACCTGCAGCTGGCGCTGGCGGAACTGTATACCGAAATGGAGCTGTATGAGGAGTCTAATTCGGAGCTGCTTGACCTGCTTTCCAAGGGTCAGCTGCTGGACGGAGACTGCCTGTACGGCCTCGGGTGCAACTTTCTCGGGATGCGGGAGCTGGACAAGGCAGAGGAGTGCCTCGAGCTTTATCTGGATAAATATCCGGACGAGCCATATTTTTACGATGCAATGGAGCTGCTCGATATGATCGATGAAGAGCGGGAGGAATACGGCGAAGAGCCGTATGACGGCAGCTACTATGATGAGGTCATGAGCGGGAAGCAGATGATGGACGAGGGGGACTACCGCGGTGCGGCTGAAAAATGGGAGAGCGTGATTGCCGGATATGACGATGCCTTTTATCTCAAAAACAATCTGGCTCTGGCCTATTTCTGCGACGGCAGGGCAGAGGAAGCGATAGATCTGACCCGCAGTATTCTGGCGAAGGAGCCTTCCAATCTCTACGCCTGTTGCAATATGGTTCTGTTTTACGGCGAGTATGGAAAATGTGCGGAGCAGGAGGTATATCTCGATAAAATCGCAAGGCTGAATCCGGCCAATGCGGAGGAACAGTGCAAGCTGGCGCTGACCTATCTGGAGGTGGGTGATTCGGATAAGGCGCTGGCAAAATTCAAGGACGCGCTGGACGAAACACCCTACGACGTCAACACGATTTTCCTCGCGGCGGCCACGGCGGCCAACAGCGGCAGGCTGGCAGAGGCTGCGGAACTTCTGACGAGAATCACGCGGATCGATCCGGATGATATGATCGCCGTATACTACAAAAAGCTGATTTTGGAGGCAAAGGACAAAGGGGAAGGCTTCCATATGGAATACACTCTGCAGGTACCTCCGACAGAAATCGAAAGGCGGCTCACTTATCTGAACGAGACGGTTGGGCGCGGCCCGGAGGTGGTGGCGGAGCTGTGGAAAAACGACCGGCTGTTTGCGTGTACGATGAAATGGGTGCTGACGTTGAACGACAGCAATATCAAATTAGCCGTGTTGGATATGCTGCGCGCCGTCGGAGACGGCGAAGCGCAGAGGGTGATGAAAAATTATATTCTGCGCAGGGATGAGCCGGACGAGGTAAAAAATGAGGTGTTTTTGATGATGCGCTCTATGGGGATTTCGCCTCCGTATTATGCCTATCTGGCAGGGAAATACATAGAGGTGCGGGTTGGCGAATTTGGTGCAGGGCGCACCGTGACCGAAAATAATATGCGGGTTTTTGAGCGTGTTATAGAGGGGGCGTCCATTCTGGAGCTGGACAGCGATAGAATACCGTCGGCTGTCAAGGTGCTGGAAAAATATATTGAACTGCATGAAAAACCACCGGTCATGCGCAACACGAATGCGTGGGCTGCCGCTATACTTGTTCTGGCGACACGGGGCGATGAAAATGAACTGCAAACCGATGAAATTGCGGAAAAGCTCGGCGCGGCGGAAAAGGCCGTTTTAAGATGCCTTGGGATGATTCTGGAACTGTTTCAAAAGAAGGCCGAAAACTGCGGGGGAGAAAAGTAGTTATGGATGAAATTAGAGTAATAGATATGAACGGCAGGTTCCGGCAGGACTATCTGCTGTGGTGCGCCAATCACAAGGAGATTGCAGCGGACGAAGACAAAATGGACGAGATTTTTGCCGATATGGTTGAAAAATGGTTTGATATGCCGAAAAAATGGCTCGGCGGCAAGACGCCGAACGAGTATTTTGAGGATATAGGTGATGCACAGATGTACGTCACGCTGCTGATTGAGTATAAAAAGGCCGATGTGGACTGCCCGGATGCGCTCATTAAGTGTATCACAGACCGAGGGGAGGAGACCTATCCTCTGCTGTTGAACATTATTCATGCAAACGAGAGCGAGGACATGACGGCAGACCAGCTGGAGGACATACAGGCGGCGTGTATTGCGCTCGTAGAGGAGATGGGCGAGCCTCATCCGTCAGACAGATATATTGAGCTGCTGCGCGACAGGACGGAGGAGAGCGATCTGTTGGATGCCATCGCTGCAGTGATGGAGACGGAGCAGGATAAGGCTTTGCTCGGAAAGCTGAAGGACGCTTATCTGGTTTCGTCAGGTGCAGGCAAAGAAGTGCTGCTGGAAATCATGTCGTATTTTTATCGGGATGACGGTGTATATGCGATACTTGCATGTGAATTTGAAGAGGGCGGCGCGGACAAGGCTTCTTTGGCAAGATGTTTCGGAAGGCTGGGAGATGAACGGGCGATTCCCATGTTGGAAAAGGAGTTGAAAAGCGAGGAGTTGGACTACTACCTTTATCGGTCGCTTCGTGAGGCGATAGAAGAGCTGGGCGGCGACGAAGTAGAGGACAGAGAGTTCTATGAGGACAGGGATTACGACGCCGTAGCCGCGGCAGGAAGGGACGGCGATGAAAGCTGAATATTATGCGGCGTGTTCGTTTGGGCTGGAGGCGGCAGCTGCGGCGGAGCTGAAAAAGCTGGGACTTGACGATGTGGAAGCAAGGGATGCCCGCGTTTATTTTCACGCGGACGAGGCAGGGCTGGCGAGGGCAAATATCTGTCTCGCATCGGCCGACAGAATTTATATGGTGTTGAAACGGTTCTATGCGACTACCTTTGAGGAACTGTTTTCGGGGATTGTCAAAATGGACTGGGCGGAGGTCATTCCGAAAAATGCACAGATGCCGGTGCTGGCAGATTCAGTCAGATCGGTATTAAAAAGCGTCCCCGATATTCAGTCCATCTCAAAAAAAGCGATTGTGGAAGCGCTGAAGCGCGTTTACGGGCTGAGCTTTTACAAGGAGGACGGCGACAGGTTCGGCATATATGTGACGATCTTAAAAGACGAGGTGACGGTGGCGCTGAACACCAGCGGTATTGGGCTGAATCGGCGGGGCTATCGCGTCAGAAACAGCACGGCACCTCTGCGGGAAACGTTGGCGGCGGGTCTGATCCACATTACGGGATGGTATGACAGACCCTTTTATGACGTGACATGCGGAAGCGGCACAATTGCCATTGAGGCGGCGATGAAGGCGAGAAACATAGCGCCGGGAATTAAACGCAGCTTTGACGCGGAAAAATGGAACGAAGCTTATGGCGCGGCGTTTGCCCGGGAGCGGATGAATGCGCGCGACAGTATCAAAAAATCCGCAGAGGTGCCCATATACGGGGCGGATATCGACAGCAAGACGGTTGACATGGCGAAATTTCACAGCCGCCGCGCGGGCGTTGAGAAGGACATTCGTTTTGAAGTGGCGGACGCACGCCGTTTTACGGCAGAGCCGGGCGGCACAATTATTTCAAACCCGCCTTATGCGATCAGGATCGGACAGGCGGACGAGGTTCACGAATTATATAAAGAGCTGGGAAAAATGACGGCAAGGCTGGAGAAATTTAAATACTATTTTATTACTGCCGACGAGCAGTTTGAGCGCTGGTTCGGACGGGTTGCGGATAAGCGCAGAAAGCTGTATAATGGGAATGTCAAGTGCTGTTTTTACCAATATTTCAGGCGGCAAAAATAAAAGACGGAGGG
>QAKS01000062.1 GCA_003343685.1 Clostridiales bacterium
TAAAGGAGGGGAATTCGGATGAAAGCCATAGATGAGATTATTGCGATGGAGTGGGAGATGTTTCAGAAAGTCAACGAAGGAGGCCCGAGAGCCTCCTGCCAGGAGGACAAAGCTACATTTGAGGGAATGAGGCGGGGGCAGTTTGAAGCATGGTCAGACAGTGTTTTGGAACTGTACCGCGACGATCTGAAACGGGCGAGGAATGACGGACGCAATCTGGTGGAGGAAAAGTATATCCGCATGATGGAGCATACCAGCCCGGAGGAGTATGAATTGCTGCGGGAGCGCGTTCCGCATGTGACGGAACGAACCTATGCCTTGGCAAGGGCAGTCAGCGGGAAACTGATGAAGCAGACCGAGGAGTTGTTCCGGCAGTTTCCCCGCGTATCCGGCGCGGGACGGCCGCTGCATTCGGAAGAGGACAACTGCTGGGCTACGTCGGTCGAAACGTATCAGCTTGGAGAACTCCTAACTTATTCCGAGACTACTCTGGAGGCGCTGGAGAAGTATGTGGCGGGGCTGGAGCGGCAGGGGGTGTCTCTGGCGCGCAACATACTGGAAAATTCCGTCGGTTATTATGGATATGAAAATCTAGAAGAGGCAGAACGTTGCGCGGCGGCTCGGGAAAAAGAACCGGTATGTCACCTTACTTTGGAGCCGGGCGGATGCAGCTGCTGTAAGGATTGAGCGATGGAGAAATTTTTTGAAGAATTGGACGCCCTATATCAGGCAGGGAATGTAGATCGAACGGAACAGTTTTTAAAACGATATTTGGAGCACTGCCCGAGAGAAGAACGGATTACCGTCCTGAACGAACTGGCAGGGTTTTACCGCGGTATCAGCAGGTATGAGGAGTCTGAGGCTGCCTCGAAAGAAGCTCTGCAGCTTCTGGAGGAAAATGGAATGGAAAATTCTGCCCAATATGCCACGGCGATGATGAATCTGGCAGGTACCTATCGGCTCAGCGGGCGGCTTGACGAGGCTGAAGGGATGATGCGGCAGGCGGCTGAAATGCTGGATGAGGAGGACTATGCCTATGCCAGCACACTGAACAATCTGTCATTGATCTATCACAAGAAAGGCGATATTGCAAAAGCCGAGGAGTTAGCAGGCGCGGCACTAACGTGGATGAGGAGCCACGGCTCACCAGAGCATGAGGTGGCGACGTCGCTCAATAATTTGGCTGCTATGAAAATGAGCAGGGGCGACTGGGCGGGTGCGGCTGAATTGCTGGAGGAGGCCTTGACGTTTTACAAGGCAATGCCCGAGCCAAATATACACTATGCGGCGGCGTTGTCGGCAAAAGGCGTTTTATGTTTTCGGCAGGGAGATCTGGAAGGAGCGGAGAAAGCTTTTGAAAGGGCGCTCCTGCTGACGGAGCATTTTTTTGGGCATAATGCGGAATATCAGTCGACGCTGGAAAATTTGAAAAAGGTAAGAGAGGCGAGGGAAAAGCGGATATGAAGGCACTGGAGCTGACGAAGGACTACTGGAATGCTGTGGCAGAGCCCGAGTTGGAGGCAGCGTTTCCGAAGCTGTTTCCGCATTTGGCTGTCGGGCTGGCAGGCAACGGCTCCGAGTGCTTTGGATACGATGATGAGCAGTCTATGGATCACGACTGGGGTGTGGATTTTTTTATATGGGTTCCGGAGAATGAGCGCGGAAACATTTCGGCGCTGCAAACATGGAAGGAAGATCTGTTCTCACGCAGACCGCCGCAGCATGTGAGAAAGCAGTCTGAGTTAGGTGGCATGGTGGGGGTCATGACGACGGGAGATTTTTACAGGTCGTTGATCGGCAGCCCTGCGGCGCCTGCCGACGTGTTGGAGTGGAGACGTGCGCCGGAGGAAAATTATGCGATGGCGGTCAACGGAGAGGTGTTCCGGGACGGAGCGGGAGAATTTACATCTATCAGAAACAGTCTGCTGGCATATTATCCCGAGGATCTGCGAAAAAAGAAAATTGCCGCGCGGTGTATGGCGCTGGCGCAAACGGGGCAATACAATTTTGAGCGCGTTGCCCGTCGGGAGGACTGGGTGACGGTGCGTACTGTTTTGGCAAAATTTACGCAGGAGGCAATGGGGCTGGCGTACCATCTGAACAGGGTCTACAGACCTTATTACAAATGGACGTGGAGAAAGCTCAAAGAGCTGCCTGTGATGGGCGGAGGGCTGGCGGAAATGCTGAGGGAGCTGGCGTGTATGGGCAGCATGGACAGGGAAAGCCGTATTTTACAGCAGAAGATAATAGACCGGATTTGCAGTATGTTTGCGGAAGAACTTCGCAGACAAAAATTGAGTGATTCGCAAGACTGGTTTTTGGCAGAGCATGGTACGGCGGTGCAGAGGACAATCCGGCACGAGCTGCTGAGGAGCCTTCCGCCGCAGTATGAATAATGGATAAAACAGGAGGATGACGATGAAAAATATTTTAGTAATCGGCGGAAGCTATTTTACGGGTCGGGTCTATTCCATTTTGGCTTCGAAGGAGGAATGCCTCCGACTGCACGTCGTTAACCGCGGCACATATCCCCTGAATCTGCCCAATGTTACGGAATACAGATGTGACAGACACGACGCGGAGCGGCTGGCGGAGACTTTGCCGGAAATGGTTTTTGACGCGGCAATTGATTTTTGCGCCTATATGCCGGGAGAAACGGAGACAATTGCAAAAGCGCTGGACGGGAGGATCGGGCACTATGTGTTTTTTTCCACGGCAAGCGTCTACCGGCCTGCAAAAGGCTTTTTGAATGAAAGCGCACAGCTGCTTCATTCGTTCGGCAGTGATGAGACGGGGCGGTATCTGGCGGGAAAAGCTGCGCTGGAGGATGAGGCGCGGAAGACGGGATTGCCATGGACGATCCTGCGTCCTGCATTTATTTACGGCCCCTATAATTATGCGCCGCGTGAAGCGTGGTTTATTGAACAAATTGTACGCGGAAGAGCTGTGCTGTTTCCGGAGGACGCGGCGGGCAGATGGAGCTTTGTCTATGTCGCGGACATTGCGAAAGTGCTGATAGCGATTGCAGGCGACAAACGCGCATTTGGCAAAAACTATAATCTTGCGGGCAAAGAGACAGTGGATTATTCTCTGCTGATGGAGCAACTGGAACGCTGTTGGGGAAAGCCTGTTCAAAAGCAGACAATGACATGCAGACAGGCTGATTCGGCAGGGATTCCGCTGCCTTTTCCGCTGGATGGAGATGTTCTTTACGACGGGAGCAGAGTGGTATGTGATTTTGGTGTGGGCTATACGCTTCTGCAGTTCGGAATGGAAAAGACATTTGGTGCCTTTCGGTCTGTTTTTGAAAAAAACTGAGAAAAAAACGCCTGCTTTTATGAATTTCTTAAATATTTCTTTAAATTTTTTATTTTCTATTGATAAATTTTAACAAAAGCGGTTATAATATATTAAAGCAGATGGCTTGACAACACAGCGATTAAAGGGGATAATAGATATTAGTTCTGCTGACATTACCGTTTTTTCCAAAAAATAAAATTTGTTTTGGACTTTGATCGTTATTGTGCGGAAGTTTATTATTGTATTTTAAAAAATTAAATTTTTGTAATATACACAAGGGGAATTTATATGGATATTGATCTGTTAAAGTCGAAAAGCCTCAGCGATTTGAGGGAGATAGCCAAGCTGGCCGGCGTAAAGTCGGTCACGACCTACAGAAAAGGCGAATTGCTCGAAAAGCTGATCGGCATGGCAGAGGAGAGCAAGGATGAGCAGCCAGTGAATCCGCAGGCTGAGGAGACGGCAGACAGGGCGCCCGGAATTTTTGAGCAGGAAACGCATGAAATACCTGCGGCATCGGAGGACGGGGGAGTTATGCTGGCGGAGCCGGAAGAGATACAGGACAATCCCGAAGAAGAATATGCCGTACAGCATGAGGAGGAGAACCATGCAGAGGTGCAGGAGGAGCATGGAGAACACAAACATACGGCAGAGCGCTCCTCCCGTAAACGCATTATCGAGTATGTGCCGAACAACGACGCGGTAAATGAAATACTGAATACCGGAGAGTGCAAGGACGCCGACGGCGTGCTGGAGGTTCACCCGGACGGATACGGTTTTCTGCGCAGCCAGAATTACCTGCCGGGCAATAAGGACGTCTATATTTCGATGGCGCAGATTCGGAAATTCAACCTGAAAACCGGAGACAAGGTGACGGGAAAGACCCGCCCTGCAAAAGACAGCGAGCGGCTTTTAGCCATGCTGTATATCGAGTCGGTAAACGGCGGGCCGGTAGAGGCATGTCAGCACAGAAAGCCCTTTGAAGAGCTGACGCCTATTTATCCGGACAAGCGGTTCCAACTGGAAAACACAAGGGTCACCCGAGATCTGGCCATTAGGCTGATTGATCTGGTATCGCCGATCGGAATGGGGCAGAGAGGTCTGATCGTTTCCCCGCCGAAGGCCGGTAAGACGACAATGCTGAAAAAAATAGCAAACAGCATTACCAACAATTATCCGGATGTAGAAATGCTTGTTCTGCTCATTGATGAGAGGCCTGAGGAAGTGACGGATATGCAGCGCTCCATCAGGGGAGAGGTGATCTACTCCACATTTGACGAACGCCCGGAAAACCACACAAAAGTGGCCGAAATGGTAATCGAACGCGCAAAACGCCTTGTCGAAGCAGGCAAGAACGTTGTGGTTCTTCTGGATAGTATTACGAGGCTGGCGAGGGCGTATAACCTGACCGTGCCGCCGTCCGGGAGAACGCTGTCCGGCGGTCTGGATCCCAGCTCACTCTACAAGCCCAAAAGATTTTTTGGCGCAGCGAGAAACATAGAGCACGGCGGAAGCCTGACGATTATTGCTACGGCGCTGGTGGAGACGGGAAGCAGGATGGATGAGATTATTTTTGAGGAATTCAAGGGCACCGGCAATATGGAGCTGCATCTTGACAGAAAGCTTTCGGAAAAGAGAATTTTCCCTGCCATTGATCTGGCAAAATCGGGAACGCGCAGAGAGGAACTGCTGCTCTCCAATACGGAGAGGGAGGGTATCTGGGCTATCAGAAAGGTGCTTTCCAGCGGAAATACAGCGGAGGTGACAGAACAGCTCATCAGTATGCTGGTGAGAACCCAAACGAACGACGAGTTCCTAATGCGTCTTCGGGAATGGCTTGCTATTTGGGAAAAGGAAGGATATAAACTGACGACGAGCAGATATTAAAAAATACTTGCATTTTATGGCGCGTATTGCTATAATACTATTTGCGACTAATAGCGAACTATAATGGGAGAGAGGTGAATCCAATGAAACCTGATATACATCCGGAGTATGGCGAATGCACGGTCACATGCGCTTGCGGAGAGACATTTAAGACTGGTTCGGTAAAGAAAGAAATCAAAGTCGACGTTTGCTCCAAGTGCCATCCTTACTTTACGGGCAAGCAGAAGCTGGTTGATTCCGGCGGCAGGGTAGACCGTTTCAAGAAGAGATACGGCATAGACTGATCTGCCCAAGGCAGGTGAATAGCACCAGAAAATTACAGACCGTGTATATCGGTCTGTTTTTTTAAAGGTAGATTTGCGGAGGCGCGATGAATAAGAGAGAAAAACCAGATTATTGTTCCGTCGGCGGACAGGGTGTGATTGAAGGCGTGATGATGAAATCGCCGACGCACAGTGCGTTGGCTGTGCGCAAAGAGGACGGCTCTATCACGACGAAGGAGTGGGATAATAAAATACGTAAAAGCAAAATCGCAAAATGGCCCGTCATACGGGGCGTGGTGAATTTTGTAGATACGATGATTATGGGCGTGGGGACGATTACCGATGCGGCAAAGATGCTGGACGAGGCCAATGCCGACGACTATGAACCAAACAGATTTGAAAAGTTTGTAGCCAAAAAGACGGGAAAAAGCGCAATGGACGTCATGATGGTGTTTGCAGTGATCGTTGCATTGGCGCTGGCAGTGGGATTGTTTTTTATTCTGCCCACATTCCTCACAGGGCTGGTCAAGGGCAGCATTACAAGCCCTCTGCTGCTCAATCTGATAGACGGGCTGGTTAGACTTGGCATTTTTTTGGCCTACATGATTTTGGTAGGGCAAATGAAGGACATCAAGCGGGTATTCATGTATCATGGCGCGGAACACAAAACGATTGCCTGCTATGAGGCGGGTAAGCCGCTGACTCCGGAAAACGCAAAAACATTCAGGCGTTTTCATCCGCGCTGCGGCACGAGCTATCTGCTGCTGGTGATGATGATTGCGATTATCGTCTATGCTTTTTTGGGATGGACCGATAACGTGTTGCTGCGCTTTGGGACGAGAATTCTGCTTCTGCCGCTGATTGCGGGAGTTTCTTACGAAATACTGAAGCTGGTGGCAAAATACGACGGGTGGTTTTTCCGCGCGATACGGTGGCCGGGACTGCAATTGCAGCGCCTGACGACAAAGGAGCCGGACGAATCTATGCTGGAAGTGGCCATTGTCGCATTTGAAATGGCGCTGGGCGAAAAGAGCAGGGACGATATTGAAGCAATGCTGGAGCAGTACGACAGGAGCGAAAAAACGGAGGAGCCGCCTGAGTCTGCCGAAGCGGGCGAGGAAAAAGGGACAGAGAGCGGCACGGCTGCGGAGACGGCGTGACGCGTCTGGAATGGCTGAGATATGTCAAAGGCAGATATGAGGAAAAAGGCATCGGAGAGGCCGAAGCGGAGCCGCGGCATTTGATTGCCGATATTCTCGACATAGAGATCAGCGATATATTTACAAAGGGCTATGAGCCTGTCGGAAAAGAACAGGGAAAACAGATAGAGGCCGCCCTTACTCGCCGTGAGCAGGGAGAGCCCCTTGCCTATATCACAGGAAAACGCTGGTTTATGGGCATGGAGTTTGCCGTTGACAGACGGGTGCTGATTCCGCGGCAGGAGACGGAACTGCTGGCGGAGGAGGCGATCGCCCTCGCAGGGACGGACAGCCGCATACTGGATCTCTGTACGGGTTCGGGCTGTGTTGCGGTTTCCGTTGCCCTCAAGACAGGGGCGGAGGTGACGGCGTCGGATATCTCGAAAGATGCGCTGGAGACTGCGAAGAAAAACGCGGACAGATATGGCGTGCAGATCCGGTTTGTCGAGTCCGATTTGTTTTGCGGTATACAGGGCGCTTTTCATGTAATTACGGCCAATCCGCCGTATATTGACGCAGAGCAGATGAAAAAGCTGGATGTTCAGGTGGAAGCATACGAACCGCATTTGGCTCTGTTTGGAGGCGTTGATGGGCTGGATTTCTACCGACGCATCGTTCCGCAGGCTCTCGCCGCGCTGGAACGTGGTGGGGTGCTTCTCATGGAGATCGGCTGGGATCAGGGAGAGCCGGTGCGGAAAATGATGGAGGCGTACGGCTACAGAGAGATAGAAATAAAGAAGGATTACGCGGGGCTTGACCGCCTCGTAAAAGGGGTTAAAGCAGATGTTTGACAAGTTGGAAGGCATTAGGAAAAGATACGATGAGCTGACGATCGAGATCGGGAAAAGCGAGGTGATCGCCAACCAAGAGCTTTGGCAGAAGCTGATCAAAGAGCATGCGGAGCTGGAGGAGATCGTCGCGAAATATGAGGAATATAAAAATGCGAAGAGCCAGATTGAAGAGCTGAAGGAGATGCTTCGGGAGCCGGAGGGTGAGGACTTCAAAGCTATGGTGGAGGAGGAGCTGGCGGAACATGAGGAAAGCCTCCCGAAATTGGAGGAGGAGCTCAAGATGCTCATGATACCGAAGGATCCGAACGACAATAAAAACGTCATCATTGAGATCAGAGCCGGAACGGGCGGCGATGAAGCGTCATTGTTTGGTATGGATTTGTTCCGTATGTATACCAGATATGCGGAGCGCACCCGCTATAAAATGGAGGTTCTGTCGTCCAACTTTACGGAATTGGGCGGGGTAAAAGAGGTGGTCTTTTCGCTGGCGGGCAAGGGCGCTTATTCGCGGCTGAAATATGAGAGCGGTGTACACCGGGTTCAGCGCGTGCCGGAGACAGAGAGCTCCGGCAGAATCCACACTTCCGCCGCCACCGTGGCGGTGCTGCCGGAGGCTGAGGATGTGGATGTGCAGATTAATCCGAACGATATCCGTGTAGACGTGTTCCGGGCCGGTGGAAACGGGGGACAGTGCGTCAACACGACCGATTCCGCCGTCAGAATTACGCACCTTCCCACGGGCATTGTAGCGACGTGTCAGGACGAGAAGTCACAGCTGAAAAATAAGGAAAAGGCGATGAAGGTGCTGAAAAGCCGCATTTACGAGGATATCAAGCAAAAGCAGGACGATGAAATGTCGGCAAACAGAAAGAGCCAGGTGGGCAGCGGAGACAGGAGTGAGCGTATCCGCACCTATAACTTTCCGCAGAGCCGTGTGACCGATCACAGAATCGGCTTGACGCTGTATAAGCTGGAGGCGTTTCTGGACGGGGATATGGACGAGGTGATCGATGCGCTGATCTTTGCGGACAAGGAAAAAAGCCTGAAGGCAGAGGAGGCGTAAAGATTGGTCAAGACGCGTGTATTCGACTTGGAAAACGAGTATGAGGAAGCGCTTGAGGCCGCCGTAGGGGAAATCATAAACGGCGGCCTTGTCGCGTTTCCCACAGAGACGGTGTATGGTATTGGCGCCGACGCCATGAACGAGACCGCAGTAAGAAAAATTTTTACAGCCAAGGGTCGCCCCGGCGACAATCCGCTGATCGTGCACATTGCACGTATCGAGCAGGCGGAAAAGCTGGCCTGCATGACACCGCTGGCAAAAAAACTGACGGAGGCGTTTTGGCCGGGACCGTTTACTGCGGTGATGAAGCGGAGAGCGTGCGTTCCCGACGCTGTCACGGGAGGACTGGATACGGTAGGCGTGCGTCTGCCATCGAACAAGGTGATCCGCGATTTGGTGGAGCGGTCCGGGAAATATATCGCGGCGCCGAGCGCCAATCTCTCAGGAAAGCCCAGTCCGACGCGGGCAGCTCATGTTCTGGAGGATTTTTCGGGCGTGCTGCCGGTAATTCTCGACGGGGGCGACTGCGCTTTCGGTGTGGAGTCAACCGTATGCGACTGTACCGGCGATGTGCCTGTAATCCTGCGTCCGGGCGGTGTGACGAAGGAGATGATTGAAAACGCATGGGGGCGCGCCGAGGTGGACAAAGCGGTGCTGGAGGGTATGGAGAACGGCGCGGCGGCCGCATCTCCCGGCATGAAATATAAGCACTATTCCCCAAAGGCGCAGGTGTATATTGCGGATGGGGACGACAGAAACGCTATTGCAAAAAAAGTCAAAACAATGTATGATAATAGCAATAATGCTGTAATTCTCTGCGAAAGAAACAGGCAGCCGGTCTATGGCGGCAGGAATACCATTGATATGGGCGAGGACAGCGCCGGCGTGGCTAGGAGCTTGTTTGGCGCGCTCAGGGACGCAGATGAAATGGGCTA
>QAKS01000067.1 GCA_003343685.1 Clostridiales bacterium
CATTCGCGGGGCAGATCTCTGCATCGGAAAAAATAACCTGCCGGAACGGGCAGTTGATATGGCGAAACGGAGAAAGGCGCGCTTGACAGATGAAAGACGGTTCTATATAATAGTAGGCGTATTTTTATGTAGTGTGGGAGGTTATCCCCGTAAAGCGAAAAACGGCAATGCCGAAGAATAAGGAGTATTATAATGAAAAGAACGTATCAACCGAAGAAGAGACAGAGAAGTAAAGTACACGGCTTTAGAAAGCGCATGCAAAAGAAGAACGGAAGAAACGTACTGAAGAGAAGAAGAGCTAAAGGCAGAAAGAAGCTTACTGCATAATATCTGGTGGAGACTTTAAAAAAGCGCAGGGATTTTAGTTTTGTGTATAGGCGGGGAAAGCCTTTTTACAGCGCCAATATGGTGCTCGTTTCCTTGCATCGCAAGGGAGGGCCTGTAAAGACAGGCTTTTCCGTAAGCAAAAAAATCGGCTGTGCGGTAAAGCGCAATCAGGTGCGCCGCAGAATGAAGGAGGCCATGAGGCAGTTGGAGCGCGAAAACCGCGCGGCAACACTTCCGTGCTATATGATTTTTATAGCCAAGCCGCCTATCGCAGATGCTCCGTATGCGGCAATTGTAAGAGACATGGAGCGGCTGATGAAAAAAATGGCGGACAGCAAAACGAGTTCCGCAGGAGACAGGCAATGAAAAAGATAGCGTTGCTGCTCATATCTTTTTATCAAAAAGCCATATCGCCCTATCTTGGAAATAACTGCAGGTTTACGCCTACATGCTCCGAATATGCGGCGGGCGCCATATCCAAATACGGTATCTTTAAAGGAAGCGCTCTTGCAATCTGGCGTATACTTCGCTGTAATCCCTTTTCAAAGGGTGGTTACGATCCGGTCCCCTAACAGGACTGTCCGGGAGGAAAAAATTTGGGTTTTTTAAGTGACAATTTTATATCTGAGGGAATCGTTTTTGTACTCAAATGGGTATTTGAACTGGTAAACGATTACTCTATCACAATCATACTTCTTACAATTGCGATTAAGCTTGTAACGATGCCGCTGGATTTGAAACAGCGCGCGAGTATGAGAAAGACGAGCGCTGTTGCCGCCGAGGTTGCGGGAATTAAAAAGCGTTATGCAAACGCCCCGGATCAGGCAAACAAAAAGGTACAGGAGCTCTATAGGGAAAGAAATATAAAGCCTACTGCCGGATGTCTGCCGATGGCGATTACGATGATTCTTCTGTTTGCCTTTTTTGGAGCCCTCAGGGTGATTGCCAGCGAACAGACGGTTGGAATCGTACTGGACGCAGTGAAAAACGGCGCGCAGAATGTTGAGCTGCCAAACTGGCTGTGGGTTCATAACTTCTGGCAGCCGGACAGCGGCTTTGCAGGCTGTCTGCCGACCACGCAGGAGTTCACGTCATTTCTGATGCAGAACAGCAATTATATTACGCCGCAGACGCTTATGCTTTTGAAAAATGCGGGGCTTGTTGCTTTTGATAACGGTGTTTTTTCAGTGGTTGCCTCCAATTATGAGGCAATGTGCAGCACCATTATTTCCGCAAACGGTCTGACGGGGCTTGCAAACGGCTGGTTCGGACTGCCGCTGTTGGCCGGTGTATCTTTGTTCTTTAACCAATGGTATACCCAGAAGAAGAACCCCAATACGGCAATGGCGGAACAGCAGGCGGGTATGAATAAGATGATGCTCTACTTCTTTCCTCTGTTTTCAGTATACATCTGCGCCACGAGTAATACGGCTTTCGCGGTGTACTGGCTGGTGAGCAACCTGTATATGACGATATTTAACCTTATCGTAAACCTGTACTATAAGAAAAAAGAGGAGAAAAATCCTGTACTGATACGATGAACTGGAGATGATTTCATGAGTGAATATTTGGAAGTAAAGGCTAAAACAATAGATGAAGCCATTATGAAGGGTTTGGCCCAGATGGATGTTTCCATCGATGAGGTCAATATAGATATCATAGAGGAGGGCGGAAAAGGCTTTCTCGGGCTGGGGCGTTCGGCTGTTGTTCGATTGACCAGAAAAGGAGAGGAAGGGACTGCCGCTGCATCTTCGGAGAAGCCGGCAGTAAAGCCCGCTGCGAAGAAGGAAAGACCTGAGTTTGCGCGGAAAAAGCGCGAGGATCAGAAAAAGCCGGCAAAAAAATCGGAGACTGCCGCAAAGACAGACGACGACGAAAAGACACAGGCTGCCATCGAGTTTTTGAACGGCATGTTTCAGAAGATGCGCGTTGACGCAACGGCACAGGGAAAACGCACGCAGGATGGAATTTTTCTGGAGATTACGGGTGATTCCACCGGTGTTTTGATCGGCCGCCGCGGAGATACGCTCGACGCCATCCAATATCTGACAAGCCTTGTGGTCAATAAGGGAAAGGCGGAGTATATCCGCGTCGTCATTGATACGGAGAACTACAGAAAAAAGAGAGAGGATACACTCGTAAAGCTGGCAAACAGAATGGCAGCGAAGGTAGAAAAGTCGGGGCGCCGCATGGTGCTGGAGCCGATGAACCCTTATGAGAGAAGAATCCTTCATTCTACAATACAGAACCACCCGGGCGTCGAGTCTTTGAGCGAGGGAGAAGATCCCTACAGGCGCGTGGTGATACGGAAGAAGAGATAAAAAGATATGCGTACGATCTGTGCGCTCGGCACCGCCTGCGGTTCGTCGGGCATCAACATTATAAGGATCAGTGGAGACGACGCCCTTTCTGTTTTGAAGGGCGTTTTTTCGCCTCTGGAAAAAGACGGGCTGAAGCCGCGCACGATGACGCTGGGAAAGCTGCTCGATGATTCCGGCTCCGTCATAGACAAGTGTCTTGCTGTATGGTTCCGTTCGCCCGCTTCTTATACGGGTGAGGATGTATGCGAGCTGCACATTCACGGGGGAGCGGCGCTTGCTCGGCTTGCCATGAGAAGCGTTATGGCACATGGCGCTCTGCCTGCGGAGCCGGGCGAATTTACGAAGCGCGCTTTTTTAAACGGTAAATTGGATATGGCTGAGGCTGAGAGTATTCAGCAGTTGATTTCTGCAAAGTCCGAGAGCGGCGCCCGCGCTGCGGCAAATGCTTTAAGCGGCGCCATGACCGCAAAAATCAGAAGAGCGCAGGAGCAGCTGAAGGATGTGATTGCCCTGCTCGAGGCGGGAATAGAGTACCCTGAGGAGGACATTGAAGCGGCAGACGACGCGCGTGAGCCGCTGAGAGCCGCTGAAATTTCCATAAATGGGCTGTTGGATGGTCTGCATTTGGGAAAACTCGCCAGAGACGGCCTCAGAATTGCCATTGCAGGCAGACCGAATGTGGGAAAATCCTCCCTGCTGAACGCAATCCTCGGAAATGACCGGGCGATTGTGACGCAGATACCCGGAACGACACGAGATGTCATAGAGGAGCAGTATCAGATGGAGGGCATACCTTTTGTGTTCATTGATACGGCGGGCATCCGTGATACAGAGGACGCTGTGGAGACAATCGGCGTCGAGCGAAGCCGCCGTACTGTGGATGAGGCGGATATGACACTGTTTGTCCTCGACGGGACTGTTCCGTTGACGGATGAGGAGCGCGAGTTATTTGAAACGGTGAGAAAAAAGGATCATATAATTATTCTGAATAAATGCGATGATCCAAATTTTAGGCGGGATAATGGTCTGACGGAAAGACCATTTATACTGTCTGCGAAAACCGGCGTTGGGGTAGAGGAACTGCTGCATGAAATATTAAAGCGCGCTTTGGGCGGAGACCATATGCGCGAGGAGATATTTGTATGGACGGAACGTCAGGCTGACGCATTGCGCCGCGCCGGTCGGTCTATGACTGCCGCAAGAACTGCTTTGGACGAAGGCATAGATCTGGACTGTGTGACGATTGATTTAATGGACGCCTATCGGGCGCTGGGAGAGATTACGGGAGAAACTTTGACGGAGGATATTGTTGACAGGATTTTTTCAAAATTCTGTCTCGGAAAATAGAACATGAGGACTTATAATGCGGGAAGTTTTGACATAACGGTAATCGGGGCAGGGCATGCCGGCGTGGAGGCTGCGCTTGCTTCAGCACGGATGGGTATGAAGACACTGCTCCTGACGATTAACCTGGAGGGGATTGCTCTCATGGCGTGTAACCCGTCCATCGGTGGTACGGCGAAGGGCCATCTTGTGCGGGAGGTGGATGCGCTGGGAGGTCAGATGGGACTGTCTGCCGATAAGGCTGCTATGCAGATCAAGCTGCTCAACACAGGCAAAGGCCCGGCAGTTCGATCGATTAGAGCGCAGGAGGACAAGAGATACTACCAGCGGATCATGAAGGGTGTTCTCGAAAACACAGAAAACCTCTTTTTGAAACAGGGGGAAGTGGTGGATATAGAGGAGAGAAACGGAGCCATATCAGCTGTTGTTACCATGACGGGAGCTCGCTATGAAACGCGGGCTGTCGTTGTCGCCACGGGAGTATATCTGAAAAGCCAGATTATTATCGGAGAATATGTAAAAAAGAGCGGCCCCCAAGGGCTTCTTCCTGCAGGAGAGCTTTCGGCCGCACTTTTGCGATTGGGCATGGAGCTGAGACGGTTTAAAACGGGAACGCCTGCTCGTGTAGATGGAAATACTCTTGATTTTTCTAAAATGACGCCCCAGTACGGAGACGAAAAAACCACACCCTTTTCCTTTTTGGATCAGGGACTTTCCCTCAATCAGTGTGCGTGTTATCTTACCTATACGAACGAGCGTACTCATGAAATTATTAGAAACAATCTTGACAGAAGTCCCCTGTACAGCGGAAGTATTAAGGGGATTGGGCCACGCTATTGCCCGTCTATTGAGGATAAGATCGTCAAATTTCCCGACAAGGAGAGACATCAGCTTTTTTTAGAGCCGGAAGGGACCGACACAAACGAATATTATGTACAGGGCATGAGCAGCAGTATGCCTGAGGAGGTACAGATTGAGATTTATCGTTCGGTAGCCGGAATGGAACACGTCGAATTTATGCGTCCTGCTTACGCAATCGAGTATGACTGCATTGACTCTTTACAGCTTGCATCGTCGCTTATGGTGCGGCATATAGACGGGCTGTTTATGGCGGGGCAGATCAATGGTTCTTCGGGCTACGAAGAGGCCGCAGCGCAGGGAATTATTGCCGGAATGAATGCGGTCTTTTACGTAAGGGGACAGGAGCCGCTCGTCCTTGGAAGAGACAGAGCCTATACGGGAGTTCTGATAGATGATCTTGTGACAAAGGGAACGAACGAACCCTACAGGATGATGACGGCGAGGGCGGAATACCGCCTGGAGCTGCGGCAGGATAATGCCGATTTGCGTCTGACGGAGATTGGAAGGCGGGCGGGTCTTGTGACGGACGTGCGTTATGACAGGTTTATGCGAAAAAAAGAAATTGTTTCACGTGAAACAGAGAGAATGAAATCCACATATTTTTCGCCGGAAACTGCCGAAGCCATTCTCAAAAAATATGGAGAGACACCTGCAAAAAGCGGTATTTCGGCGGCAGAGCTGCTCCGCCGTCCGCAGGTTAAAATTGACGACGTCCTTTTTGCGGAATACGACGATGATATAAAGGGACAGATTGAAACGGAGATAAAATACGAGGGATATATCAAAAAACAGCAGAGATTGATCCGCGAGGCGCGTGGTGCAGAGGAAAAAACAATTCCCCCCGATATTGATTATGATGACGTCAGCGGACTGAGAATAGAGGCGCGGCAAAAGCTTGATAAGGTGAAGCCCGAAACGCTTGGTCAGGCGGGGCGCATTTCCGGCGTTTCTCCTGCCGATGTGGCAGTGCTCACCATATATCTGGAGAGGAAAAGGCATGGATAAGATATACGGCGCTATTGTAAAGATGGGCTATCCCGTTCATGTGGCGGAGAAGTTTTCCACATATGCACAAATGCTGCTTACGGAAAACGAGAGGACAAACCTTACGAGAATTACAGAGCCTGCGGATGTGGTGTACAATCACTTTGTCGATGCGGTGTCCCCGGTCGATCTCGGCTTGATTCACGATGGCGATAAAATTATGGATGTGGGAACAGGACCTGGAATACCGGCTATACCTCTAGCCATTATGCTTCCCCATTCAAAAATTACTGCCATAGAGTCCGTGGGTAAAAAGGTGGACTTTGTGGATAAAGTTGTGGATAGCCTATGTGTAAATGTGGATGTTTTGAATGAAAGAGCAGAAAAAGCAGCTTTTTTTCAAAATATGAGGTCATCTTTTGATGTGGTTGTGTCGAGAGCTGTCGCAAGCCTGCCTGTGCTTTTAGAGCTTGTCGGAGCGTTTGCAAAAGAGGGCGGCCTCGTTGTCGCATATAAAGGAAAGGGATATCGGGAGGAAGCGGAGCAAGCCCGAAACGCCGCTAAAATGATGGGGCTTCGCGGGCCGGAGATATACGACGTCAAGCTGGGGGACGGCGTGGTTCATTATCTGCTTAAATATGAAAAGCTTTATCCCACCGGTAAAAAATTTCCGAGACGTTACTCCGTGATAAAAAGAACGCCTCTTTAGCGTTTTGAGAGAAATATGTTTTTATCATAATGAATAACTGATCAGGCGCATTGCGCCTTTTTTTCTGCTGTTTTATTGTGACTCCTTGTTGGTGCATAGAGTACTGTTTAAGTTGATGGTATACATAAAAAGAATGTCGGCGTTTGTCCTGTTTTGCGGTTGGGCAGGACAGCGGCAATGTACGGCGAAATTTAGTAAGGCATGGGAAAAAATCAGCGTTGTGCGTTATTCACCATGCGACTACATACAAAAAGGAGCAGCAACAATGATAAAACTGGCAAGACAACCGAGACCTGACACCAGGGAGCTATCGTGCCCGGAATTAATGATGATCCCGATTGATTGTATACGCCGCAATCCATATCAGCCGCGCAAACGGTTCAGAGAGGATACACTCACAGATCTCGCAAATTCCATTTCACAGATTGGATTGATTCAGCCGATCACTGTACGAAAGTGTGGGGACGGGCTGTATGAGCTGGTGGCGGGAGAGCGGAGACTCAGGGCAAGCCGCATGGCGGGGCTGTCCCATATTAAAGCCGTTGTTATGGGAGCGGTACAGGACAGGGATATAGCAATGGTGGCGCTGATTGAAAACCTCCAAAGGGAAAATCTTCATTTTTTTGAAGAAGCCGAGGCGTACCAAAGCTTGATTCGGGATCACGGTTTTACACAGGAGGAACTGGCACGCCGACTTTCAAAAAATCAGTCAACTATTGCCAATAAGTTGAGAATTCTCAGATTGCCCCCCGAAGTAAAAGAGGCAATTACCAAAAGCTGTCTTACGGAGCGTCATGCGCGGTCTCTTTTGCGGCTGCATAACGAAGAAGCGCAGTTAAAACTGGTAGAAAAAATCAGAAAGGAGGCTATCAGCGTAAAGGAAACGGAGCAGCTGGTAGAGGAGGAGCTGCAAAAGATCTATGGGGACGAAAAGACTGCCGAAAAGCCGCGTCCGCGGGTTATACAAATGCGCTGCAATTATGCAATTTATGTAAATACAATCAAGCAGACGCTGAAAAAAATATCTGCAAACGGTGTTAAGACATGCTTTGATGAGGAGGACAGGGAGGACTGTACCGTACTTACAATAAAGCTGCTGAAAAAATAGTGTTTCACGTGAAACAATAAAATACAATATATAGTATAGGTAAATAATTACCTATACTATTTTTATGTAAAAAGAAAAAAACATTGAAAAAAGAGAGGTAAATTGGTATGATAGAAGAGCATGGAAACCAATCGGCGGCATAGAAAAACGGGTGTTTTTAACACTTGCGTCGTCGTTTCTGAATAAAAGGAGAAATAAGAATGGCAAGAACGATTGTAATAGCGAACCAGAAGGGCGGCGTCGGCAAGACAACAACTGCCGTAAACATGGCGGCGTGTATGGCAAACGAGGGCAAAAGGGTGCTCGTGATTGACGCAGATCCTCAGGGAAACGCTACCAGCGGTCTGGGTTTGGATAAAAGAAGCCTGGAGATATCTCTGTACGACGTTCTTATCAATGAAAAGGATGCAAAAGAAGCAATTCTCCCTACGGGAACGGACAACCTGTATATTTTGCCGAGCAATATGGATCTGGCGGGCGCTGAGGTAGAGATGGTTTCCATGATGAGCAGGGAGACGATTCTGCGCAGGGCTGTTGATCCGCTGCGCGATGACTATGACTTTATACTGATCGACTGTCCGCCGTCGCTGGGGCTTATCACGCTGAATGCCCTCGCCGCCAGCGATCAGGTTCTTGTGCCGATTCAGTGCGAGTTTTATGCGCTGGAGGGCCTTTCTCAGCTTGTCAACACCATTAAGCTGGTGAAAAAACATATTAATCCCTCTCTTGAGGTAGAGGGCGTGGTGATGACAATGTACGACGCTAGGACGAACCTGTCTGCCCAGGTGGTCGAGGAGGTCAGAAAGTTTTTTGTGGGCAAGGTGCATACGGTGATTATCCCGCGAAATGTTCGCTTGGGGGAAGCGCCGAGCCATGGTCTCCCTATTACCGAATATGACGAACGCTGTATTGGCAGCGAGGCTTACAGAGATCTGGCTCGTGAAGTGATCAAAGGAGAGTACTGAGATGAAAGCAAAGGGATTGGGAAAAGGGCTGTCTGCCCTGATCGACGACAGCGCGGATGTCGCCTACAGCGGGGCAGCGCCGGCAAGCGAAATTGATATCAATAAAATAGATATCTGCAAGAGTCAGCCGAGAAAGGCCTTTGACGACGAAAAGTTAAAAGAGCTTGCCGATTCGATTCGGCAGCACGGCGTGATACAGCCGCTTGTGCTCAATCAGGAGGGAGACAGATACTTGATTGTGGCAGGGGAGAGACGCTACCGCGCGAGCCGCATGGCAGGGCTGAAAACTGTTCCCGCCGTGGTGAAAAATATAGATAAAAAGCAGATCCTTGAGCTGTCCATCATTGAGAATATTCAAAGAGAGGATTTGAACCCCATTGAAGAAGGAAACGCCATTTTCAGTCTTATGAACGACTATGGACTGACCCAGGAGACGGTTGCGGAGCGCATCGGCAAAAGCAGGAGCGCGGTGGCAAACACGCTGCGGCTGTTGACGTTGCCTGAAGCAGTGCGGGGTATGGTTGCAGAGGGGGTGCTGTCGTCGGGTCATGCCCGCGCGCTGATTGCGCTGAAAGACCCCAAAGCCATTGAGAGTGCGGCAAAAACCGTCATACAGGAGCGCCGCTCGGTGAGAGAGACAGAACAGCTGGTAAAAAAAATGATGGCTGCACCCAAGGTGAAAAAAACGGTGAAGCGTGATCCCGATATGGCTGCAGCGGAAAAGGAAATGGCCGATGCACTGGGAACAAAGGTGGCCATACAGGGCAGTGACAAGAAGGGAAAGGTCGTCATAGAATACTATTCCAAAGAACAACTGGACGGCGTCTACATGATGCTGACACAGAAATAGAACACAGGTTAGATGTGTCTAATTTTTATCGTGTGCGGCGAAAATTTTTGGTCGCATATAAAATGTGATTTTCCTGCTTGGATCATCACATTTTATTTTTTTATGAGCAAAAATCCACGAAAAACGCAGTGTTTCGGGCAAGCTTTGCGGACTTTTACTGTTGACGAAGCCAAACGGCAGAACTATAATAGTATAGAAAAATTATAAGAGGAGGTGAAAAGAGTGGACGCTTGTGACAGTAAGGTTCGAAGTATCAGATGCGTGCGGAAGACGCGTCGTGCCTGCGGAATGCGGATGCCCGCTCTTTTGAAGAAGATCTCCTGATCTCGGGACGCTTTGTTTCCGCCGTATTTGAAAGTACCTTTTATCACACAGCAAGCTCGTCTGTCGGAAGGGAGGTTCAAAAACGGTGTTTTTTTTGCGCTTTTTTTCAGGCAGGCATAACAGCGTGAAAAGAAGGAGGCAAAGCGATGGAAGAAAAAGTTTTGAGAAACCAGAACTATGCGGAGGAGCTGATCCGCCTGATGGGCAGGGGCGTACCGGACAGCGAACTCGTAAAGGAGCTGGAAAATTACCATGAAAATGATATTGCAGAGGCCTTTCGCCACCTGACAAAGGAGGAAAGGCAACGACTCTATCGCATATTGGGCGCGGAAAAGCTGTCGGATATCTTTTCCTACATGGAGAATGTGGACTGTTATCTGGGAGAAATGGATATCAGCGAAGCGGCAAAGATTATTGGCGGCATGGATTCCGATGATGCAGTAGACGCTCTTATGGAGATGGACGACGTCACCGGCGAGAGATTGGTGCGGCTGATGGATGACGAGAGCAGCCGCGATATCCGTCTGATCCAGTCCTACGGCGAGGATGAAATCGGCAGCGAAATGACGACCAATTTTATCCGCATTACAGACGGGATGACGGTGAAACAGGCGATGCGGGCGCTGGTCGCTCAGGCGGAGAAAAACGACAATATCTCTACCATCTATGTAGATGACCGGCAGGGAAAATTTTACGGAGCGATAGATTTAAAAAGCTTGATCACTGCCCGGGAGCATACGGAGCTTGATACGATTATCAGTACATCGTACCCTTACGTATATGCCCATGAGAAAATCAGCGACTGCATTGAGAGAATGAAGGATTATGCAGAGGACTCCATTCCGGTGTTGAGCGACGACGAGAGACTGATCGGCGTCATTACCGCGCAGGATCTGGTCGAGGTAGTAGACGACGAGATGGGCGAGGACTATGCAAAGCTGGCCGGCCTGACGGCAGAGGAGGATCTGAACGAGACGACGGGGCAAAGCATTAAAAAGAGAATGCCGTGGCTCATTGTGCTGTTGTTCTTAGGCATGGCGGTTTCGTCCGTCGTCGGTATTTTCGATGTGGTGGTGGCACAGATAGCGGGCATTGTCTGCTTTCAGTCGCTGATACTGGACATGGCGGGAAACGTGGGGACCCAGTCGCTGGCGGTGACGATCCGTGTGTTGATGGACGAGACGTTGCGGGCAAAACAGAAAGCGCTTCTCGTCGTAAAAGAAATGCGGGTGGGTTTTTGCAACGGGCTTCTCTTAAGCGCCTTGTCATTCGTCTGCATTATGGGGTATTTGTGTCTGTTTAAGCAGGAGGCGCCGGTCTACGCGGCGTCTGTTTCCCTTTGCGTCAGCCTCGCTCTGGTGATCTCCATGGTTATATCGAGTCTGGTGGGAACGGCTGTCCCCATGTTTTTTCACAAAATCAAAGTAGATCCGGCTGTAGCGTCGGGACCGCTTATCACAACGGTAAATGATTTGGTGGCGGTTGTGACCTACTATGGCTTGGCGTGGCTTCTGTTGATGGATGTGATGAACCTGTAAGAGAGGCCTTGGCGCAATAGAGGGAGGCGGCAACGAGGCGTGTCGTTTTTATCGGGAGAGATAAATAGGCATGGTGCGTTTGGAATGAAAAGTGTATACTGAAATTAGCAAGACATGTGACTGAAAACAGGAGGTAACATCGATGAAATTTAAAAATCCGCTGTTGGCAGTAAAAGACATGGAGCGGTCAAAGATGTTTTACAGAGAGGTACTTGGGCTCAGAGTGGTGAGCGATTTTGGGGCAAACGTCACCCTAACAGGCGGCGTCGCTCTCCAGACCGAGGAAAGCTGGCTGGAGTTTATCGGGCGTCCGGCCGATTATGCCTGTGGCTCATACTCGACCGAGCTGTATTTTGAGGAGGATGACTTTGACGCCTTTGTGAAACACCTTTCAAAAAAAGAAGATGTGGAATACGTTCATCCCCCGAAGGAGCACAGATGGGGCCAGAGGGTCGTGCGGTTTTGCGATCCGGACGGACACATTATCGAGGTGGGAGAGCCGATGACGGCTGTGGCAAAGCGTTTTGCATCATCGGGGATGAGCGCGGAGGAGGTTGCTTGGCGCATGGACGTTCCCCTCTCCGCCGCAAAAAAACTATTGAGATAAAAAACCGCAGAGCAAAGGAGATTGCCGCAATGCAGTGCGCAGAGGAGGAAAACGGCGGAGACAAGGAACACAAAGACCTGTTTTTTCAGCATTTCCGTTGTAAAACTCCTCTTTTTTTGCTATAATAAGTATTCAACATAAAAGGAGGACGGCATGGAGAAAAGCAGGAGTACCATTCATCCTATTGAGCTGATCATATGCGCGGCAGTCTTTGCGGCGCTTTGCTTCCTGTTTGGGTCTACACTGTGGCTTTCGCCGCTTATGGCCATGCCGGTCATCTATGTATGGACAAAAATGGGACACAGCGCGGGCGCGATTATGACGGCGGCGGCAACGGCGGTGATGATCGCCATGCACGGGTCTTTGGCGCCGGTGGTGCTTGCCCTTTCCATTCCCTCAATGATCGCCGCAGGGGTGGCCTTGAGAAGAAGGCTGTCGGGCTTTTACACCGTCGTGATCAGTGCGGCGGCGATATTTGCCGGGATGGCGGCAATTGCTGTCTACGTCAGCGCCACCAGCGGAAGCGATATCGCGGGCTACGCTTCCGAGCGTCTGCTTGCGGCGGCGGAGACGGACGATACTTATGCGGCGGCGGCTTTTATGGCAAGCGCGGCGACGGACGTGGTGACCGGCTCCATGTCGTATGAAAAGCTGCTGGAGACGATGTTGTCTATGGACGCGATAAGGAGCTATCTGGCAACGGAAGCGGCGCAGGCAGCAGTCAACACCTATTTTACTCAGCTGGTTTCTGCCGTTGTGTCCTCTGTGCCGGTTTACTGCGGCCTGCTGAACGTCGTAATTCCGCGGGCTGCTGCAAAAAAACGCGGCGCACGGGTTTCGTATATGCCGGGGTTTGACAGGTTTATTCTGCCGAAGAAGGTCTCCATGTATTTTGTGGTGACATTTCTGCTGTCTATGATTCCCATTCTGTTTGAGGTAGAGAGCCTGATGGTGGCGGCCCAGATTCTCTATCTGGCGGTGAGCGCCGTATTCACCATTCAGGGCCTGTCTCTGTTGTATTATTTTTTGGGGCGCAAGATCGACAGTCGGGCGCTTCGGATTTTTCTTCTGGCAGTGATTTATATTGCATGTGCAATATTCGGCTTCGATGTATTTGTCTGGATGGGCATGATCGAGCAGCTTTTCCGCATTCGTGAGGGGATAGCGGCGGCGGGAGGAAACGGAGGCGCTTAAAAAATGATGAAACAGGACATGAAAGTCATCAGCAGGCTTCTCGAAATGGAAGGCTCCTTTGACACTTATATGAATTCGGCGGCTATTGCCACAGCCGTTTTTGACAGCGAAAAAAGGCTTTTGTGGCAAAATCCCAGCTTCAGTGTGGCCACGGGAGGCCACAGCTTGGGACGGCATATGGACAGGGTGTTTTCCGCTGCGGAATGGCAGGAGCGGAAAAACAGGCTCATTTTAGGCGGCGTCTCCTATACGGTAGACAGAACGCCGCTCGAGTATGAGGGAAACAACTATCTGCTGGTACGGCTGGTGGACAAGGCGACCCGTACCGTAGACGCAAACAGAGCTTATCTGCCCATCGTCTGTCTGATGGAGGTGGACAATAAAAAGGAGCTTGTGAGGGAGCTGTCTCTGGAGGAGGCCGCAGAGCTGGACTATCATATCAACAGGACAATCGGCGAATTTGCCGGGGAGTGCAGTGCGCTCTATATTAAAACGTCCGGTTCCACCTATTTTCTGTGCATGTATTATAAGGAGCTGGAGCGCATCAGGGACGGAAGATTTGTCATCCTCGACCATATCCGCAAGATTACGACGGCAAAGGGAGACCACCCTACCATAAGCCTTGCGATCGGCACGGGAAATACACCCGCACTATCGTATAAATATGCCCAGAAGGCGCTGACGATGGCGCTGGGGCGGGGCGGCGACCAGGCCGTTATCGGCAATGGAACGGAGTTTGTATATTACGGCGGCGTTCAGCGGGCCATAGAGGTCAAGACTCGCGTGAAAACCCGTTCCGTGGCGCGGGCGCTCCACAGCCTTGCAGAGCAGTGCGACGAAGTCCTGATCATGGGCCACAGAATGCCGGATCTGGATTGTGTCGGCTCCGCAATGGGGTTGATAGCCTGTGCGAAGCGGGTGGGAAAGCGAGCGAGATTTGTCCACGAAGGGCGGAGTGTCGGTGTGGACGAAGCGCTGCTGTCTATGAGTAAAAGCGGAAAGGTGGTGTCGCCTGCGGCGGCGGCCCTGTCCATGAGCGACCATACGCTGCTGGTGATTGTGGACACCCAGACAGAGAGCAATACCATTGCGCACGAGCTCATTTCGCGGGCGCGCAATCTTGTGGTGATTGACCACCATGTTAAAACGGCGAACAGTATAGAGGGCGCGACGCTGTACTACAGCGACCCGTATGCCTCGTCGGTCTGCGAGATGGTGGCGGAGATTACCCAGTATTTTTCCGATGAGACGGATATTCTGGGCAAGCAGGAGGCGGAAGCGCTTCTTGCCGGAATGACGATGGACACGAAGGGCTTCAAATACAACACCCGGGCGCGCACCTTTGACGCAGCCGCGTTTTTAAAGCGGAGCGGTGCGGATATCTGCGATATTCACAAGGAGATTGCGGACGATCTGGCAACATATAAGCAAAAAATCGCTGTGATCAAGGACGTGGAGGTGGACGGAGGAGTGGCAATCGCCTATGCGGCGCATACCGACGGCGACCCGCATCTGATCGGCTCCAAAGCGGCGGATATGCTGGCGGATATGAATGATATTGACGCGGCGTTTGTCCTGATCCGAACGGGAGCGTCATCCGTCGTGATGAAGGCGCGGTCCCTCTCCGCGGTAAACGTGGAGAATATTGCAGAGGAGCTGGGCGGCGGAGGCCATTCCAATATGGCGGCTGCGGTGCTCAAGACAAAATCCAAAGAAGAGGCCATCGCCATGGTAAAGAGGGCGATAGACAAAAACAGATAGAAAGGAAGAGACAACATGAAAGTAATTCTGCTGCAGGACGTGAAGGGCAAGGGCAGGAAGGACGAGATCGTGACGGTAAGCGACGGATATGCGAGGAATTTTCTGTTCCCCAAAAACTTGGCAAAGGAGGCCACAGCGGCGAATCTGAACGCTGCAAAAATCGCCAATCAGGCGAAGGAGCACAGGGCAAAGGTTGAGAAGGATGCGGCGCTGGAGCTGGCGGAGAAGCTGAAGGAGGGCGTCCTGACGGTAAAAGCCAAGTGCGGCGAGGGTACGCGACTGTTCGGCTCCGTAACAAACCAGGAGATCGCAGAGGCAATCCGGGAGCAGTACGGTGTGGAGATCGACAAAAAGAAAATTGCGCTCGGAGAGTCGATCAAGGAGCTGGGAGAATATGACGCCACGATCAAGGTGTATGCCGAGGTGAGTACCCCCATGAAGGTCAAGGTCGTCAAGAAATAAGAGGAAGAAATGGAGAATGCAGTTTCGCGGATTCCCCCCAACAGTCTGGAAGCAGAGCAGGCGATTCTGGGTTCCATGATGCTGTCGGAGCGGTGCGCGGCAGAGGTGATGAGCAGAAACGTGCGCGAGATGGATTTTTACTCGGGTACACACCGCCGCATCTGGACTGCCATGACGCTTGTGGCGTCGTCCGGCAGCCCGATAGATTTGGTGACGGTGACGGAGCAGCTGGAGCGGAAGGAAAAGCTCTCGCTGGAGCAGCTTACATACCTGTCTGACCTGACGGCCCGCGTTCCCGCTACGGAGAACATTTCACGCTATGTGGACATCCTGAAGGAAAAGAGCGCCCTTCGCCAGCTGCTCGACGCGGCGGGCAGAATTGCCGATTCGGTGTTTGCGGAGGACGTGACGGCGCAGGACGCCCTCAACAATGCGTCACAGATGATTTACAGCATTGCGGAATCCGGGCAGGAGAGGAGCCTCATTAAACTGAAAGAGGCGCTGTTCGAAAGCTATGCCAAGATTGACGACGCGATTAAGAGCAAGGACGGAATTTTGGGCATATCGACGGGATTTCCCATGCTCGATAAAACCCTTTCGGGATTACAGGAAAACCAGCTTATCATCGTGGCCGGCCGGACGGGTATGGGAAAGACCAGCTTTGCCCTCAACATCGCGGAGCATGTAGGCGTGAAAAAGGGGCTGCCCGTTGCGATCTTTTCCTTGGAAATGAGCGCAGACCAGTTGGCGACGAGGCTGATGTGCGCCGAGGCGGAGGTGGATTCCCAGAGAGTGCGCAACGGCACGGTGACGCGGGAGGACATCGGCAAACTGGCGAACGCCCTTGTGCCTTTGGGCGAGAGCGGCATTTATGTGGATGATACGCCGACGCAGGGACCGGCGGAAATGATGGCAAAGACGAGACGTCTGCGCCAGAGGGAAGGGCGCTTGGGTCTTGTCATTATCGACTATTTGGGGCTCATGACGTCGGGACGGCGGAGTGAAAACCGTCAGCTGGAGATCGCGTCTATGACGCGGCAGCTGAAGGTCATGGCGAGAGAGCTGTCTGTGCCGGTTATGGTGCTGTCCCAGCTGTCCCGTGCGACGGACAAGCGGGAGAGCAAGCTGCCTGTGCTGTCGGATCTGAGGGAGTCGGGCGCCATCGAGCAGGATGCCGATGTGGTGCTGTTTGTCCACAGGGACGACTATTACGGACAGGAAAACGGCGAGGGCGGCACGCCCAAGAGCCATATTATTATAGCAAAACAGCGCTCCGGCCCGACCGGGGCGATAGAGGTCAGGTGGATCGGCTCCCAGACGCGGTATCTGGAGGTTGATTTCACTCGCGACGAGGAGGGTTCATGATCGAGAGCAAATGGATTCTGCCGGGAGAGGATGCTTCATGCCCACGCGGGCTGATGAAGCGCGTTTTTGGCAGGGAAAGAGACGATATCGGGGAATACGCCACCTTCGCGGTGTTGTATGAGAGCGGCAGGCCCATTGCGGCGGGAGCACTGTATCATGCGGCGGACGGCTTTCACATAGATGGGCTGTGTGTTTTGGAGGAAGAGCGGGGAAAGTATGTGGGAGACCTGCTTGTGCGGCTCATTCTCTGGAAGGCCATGCAGTTTGCGGACAGGCTGACGGCGGATGTACCGGAGGCCGCAGAGGGCTTTTTTGCGCCTTTTGGCTTTCGCCGCACGGGGGAGGGCCCGGACGGCGTTTTGCGCATGACGCTGGAGAAGGAGAATTTTGTGCTCCCCAGCAAGTGCGGGGGGCATCCTCATGCTTAAAACGACGGTGGACATGAGGCGGAGCGGCGAGAGCCTTTCCAGCTGTGTCATGGATATTTTGGGCGATATCACATTAAAAGAGGTGAGGTGGCTCATCAAAAAGGGATACGTGCGCCTGGGCGGGTACACGGAGAAAAAGGATGTGGGCGTCGCCGCCGGAGATGTGGTTGACGTATATCTGCCGGAGGATATGGACATGTATCTCCCTAAGCCGAAAATTATCTATGAGGATAATAATTTTATCCTGTATTCCAAGCCCCAAGGGATGACGTGTGAGGAGGATATACGGGAGAGAAATACGGTCTTTCAATATGCCGAAGCACACATGAGGGAAAAGGGAGAGATCGACTTTGAACTGCTGATTACGCCGAACATCTGCTTTCGGGAGGACGTGTTTACCGGCGGAATGGTGCTGGTGGCAAAGCATCTGTCTGCCTTTGAGTTTGTGATGGAGGCTATGCGCACGCGGCATATTAAGCGGTTTTACAGAGTGCTTACGATGGGGCGTCCGGAAAAGGAGTCCGGGGAGCTGTATCATTATATGATTCAGGAGAAAAAGGGACTCAGGGTCTCCGCCGCGCCGCGGCGGGACGGCGAGCCTATGATAACGCGCTATACTTATGTTGACGGAAACAGGGATTTTTCCATGCTGGATGTGGAAATTCTGACGGCGCGGCCGTTTCAGGTGCCGGCGCATCTGGCGGCGGTCGGTCTGCCTGTAGTCGGCGACAACATGTTCGGCGACGTGCGCAAAAACCGTCAGTTAGGGGTAAACCAGCAGGCTATGTGGGCAAGCGGTGTGCATTTTGACACCGCACATATGGGCTTTTACGAATATCTTGACGGCAGGGATTTTTTGATTCCCGAGGAGGACATGGTGTTTCCGGAGGTATTTCCTCCCCGCAGGCGTTCGTA
>QAKS01000080.1 GCA_003343685.1 Clostridiales bacterium
GACATCGCCTTGATCACGCCGTAGGAATACGTGACAATCGTCACATCGCGCCCGCGCCGCTTGACGTCGGCTTTTCCCAGAGGAATCGCACGTCCGTCCACCTCTCCTTCTATGTCATAGCACAGCTTGTGTTCCAAAAATACCACCGGCCCGTCGTCCCGGATTGCGGTGCGCAGCAGTCCTGCCGCATCGCCTGCCGCCGCGGGCATCACCACCTTGAGCCCCGGCACATGGCAAAACCACGCCTCCAGGCTCTGGCTGTGCTGAGCCGCCGCCCCCGTTCCGCCGCCGCACGCGCCGCGGATCACCAGCGGCACACTTGCCTGTCCGCCTGTCATAAAGCGCATTTTCGCAGCTTGGTTGACGATGCCGTCCATGGCCTCCGACACAAAATCGCTGAACATAAACTCCACCACCGGCCTCTCGCCCGCCATCGCAGCGCCTACCGCCATATTCATAAATGCGCCCTCCGAAATGGGCATATCCATTACGCGGCTCTCCCCGAACCGTTTCTGAAGTCCCTGCGTCGCGCCGAAGCCGCCGCCATACCGACCCACATCCTCGCCCATGACAAACACATGCGCGTCCCTTTGCATCTCCTCTTCCAGCGTGGCAATAATCGCCTCGCGCATCGTCATCCGTTTCATACGCAGCTTTCCGCCTTTTTCATATCCGGAACAGGCATGAGACGCGCCCGTTTTACCGCGCGCTCCACAATTTGCCGCGCCTCTCCCTCTATCGCCATCAGCTCGTCGCCGGTTATGCCGTTTTCACTTCTCATCCGCTCTCCCAGCCGTCTGATGGGGCATCTGTCCATCCATTCATCTAGCTCCCCATGCTCCCGGTATACCAGCCTGTCACTTTTGGAATGCCCTCTCCACCTGTATGTAATCGCCTCTATCAGCCGAGGGCCTCTGCCGTTTCTCACGTCGTCCGCCGCGCGGGCGGCGGCGTCGCGGACGGCCAGCACATCGTTCCCGTCCACCGTCTCCGCGGCAATTCCATATGCCTCCGCCTTGCTTTTCATACACGTCTGTACACTGCTGTTCTCGATCTTGGTGGAAATGCCGTAGCCGTTGTTCTCACAGACAAAAAGAACGGGGAGCTGCTGCAGCTTTGCAATATTCATCGTCTCGTGAAAATTTCCCGTATTGGTAGCGCCGTCGCCAAAGAACGGCACCACAATCCGTCCCGTCTTCTGCCGCTTCTGCGCCAGCGCAATGCCTGCGCCTATGGCTATGTCTGCGCCCACAATGCCGTTGGAACCGTAATGTCCGTTTTCGAAATCCGCCATGTGCATGGAGCCGCCCAGTCCCATGGAGAGACCGCCGCTCTTTCCCATCATCTCAGCCATCATACCGTCGACGTCGCCTGTCTTTACCATGCAATGCCCGTGGTTTCGGTGATTGCTGACAATAATATCATCCGCCTCCAGAGCCGCGATTACCCCCGCGGCAATGGCCTCCTCTCCAATATACAGATGGGTGGTGCCGTAAATTTCGCCGCTCTTCACCAGCTCCTCCGCCTTTTCCTCAAACAGCCTGATGAGCCACATTGTCCCGTATAGTTTTTTGCGTTCTATCGCCGCCATATCCGTCTCCTTTAAAATCATATGAAATTATAACAATCCCCTTTACCGATTGTAAAGGGGATTGCCTATTGTTCATATAAAGTTTTGAAGATTGAGAATTTTTACCCAATTACCGGTCTTTCTCAAAGGTTTCCACACGGATCACATTGGAGACCTCCACAACCTCCTCCAGCGCCGCAATTTCTCTGATCGCCTTTTGCAGCGCATTTTCATGGGCGTTTTTCACCATGAACACGATATTCGCCTTTTCTCCGTCCGTATCCTTCTGAAGGACAGAGGTCAGGTTGATGCCGTTATCGCCGATAATCGAGGCAATTTTCGCCATCGTCCCCGGCTTGTCCCAAACGATCATGCGCATATAGCAGCCGGTGCGCCAATCCGTGTTGAACACCAGTGTGGGAGACAGCTTCTTCTGCTCGTTCATAAACGTCATGTAGCGATGTTCCTTTGTGCGGGTGGAATAGACAATGTCGGATACCACAGCGCTCGCCGTAGGCAAATCGCCTGCGCCGCGTCCATAGAACATCACGTCATCCACAGCGCTGCCGTGAACCATAATGGCGTTAAAGGAGCCCTTCACTCCCGCCAGCGGATGGGTTTTGGGGATCATCGTCGGATGAACACGCAGCTCCACATGCTCGCCCTCCCGCTTGCCGATTGCCAGCAGCTTGATCTCCATGCCCAGCTCCTTCGCCGCAGCAATATCGTCCTTTGTAATGGTCGAGATGCCCTCCCGCAGGATGTGCTCAATCGGCAGCCGAACGTGGAACGCCATAGACGCCAGAATCGACAGCTTGTACATGGCGTCATATCCCTCCACATCCTTGGTGGGGTCGGCTTCCGCATAGCCGAGTTCCTGCGCCTCCTTCAGCACCTCGCCATAGTCCAGCCCGTCGTCTGTCATCTTTGTCAGAATATAATTTGTCGTCCCATTGACAATTCCATAAACCTGTGTAATGGTATTGGCCTGAAGAGAGTCGGTCACAGCGCGCAGAATCGGGATTCCGCCGCCTACACTGGCCTCAAAGTAAAAGCCGGCGCCCGTCTTTTTCGCTTCACCCTCCAGCTCGGCCCAATGCTGGGCGATCAGATCCTTATTCGCAGATACGACCGTCTTGCCCGCGCGCAGGCACTTTGTGATAAACGTCTTAGCCGGCTCGATACCGCCCATGACCTCCACAACCACCTCAATCTCGTCGTCGTTTAAAATATCGTCAATAGACGAAACCTTTTTCTCCTCCGGAATCGGTATGGAATATTCAAGAGAGAGTACTTTTTTCACCGAAAGTTCAATACCCTCCTTGTGAGCGATGTAGTCACCCTCGTTTTCTATTACCCTGTATACGCCGGAGCCGATGGTCCCCATGCCCATAATCGCTGCTTTGACTTGTCTCATCTCGTCACCTCTTTATTTTTCTCATATATGATCCGCAGCCCCTCCAAGGTCAGCAGGCTGTCTATCACGTCTATGGTAGCCGTTTCCTCGGCGATTTCGCTGGACAGGCCGCCGGTAGCGATGACTTTCACGTCCCCCTTCATCTCTGCCTTCATCTTGCGGAGTATGTAGTCCACTTGGCCTACATACCCATACATAATACCTGCCTGCATACACCCGACGGTGTTCCTGTTAATAATATTTTTCGGCTTGTACAGTTCAACTCTCGGGAGCTTTGCCGTATTCACCGTCAGTGCCTCAGACGCCGTCTTTACCCCGGGACAGATAACGCCGCCCAGAAAATCCCCGCCGGCTGAAATGGCGCCGAAAGAGGTCGCCGTGCCGAAATCCACTGTAATGCAGGGGCCGCCGTATTTCTCATAGGCCGCCACGGCGTTTACGATTCTGTCGCTGCCCAGCTCCCTCGGATTGTCGTACAAGATGTTGATTCCCGTCTTGATCCCCGGGCCGACGAACAGCGGCTTCCGTTTAAAAAACACGCGGCACATATGCTCTATCGTATAATTAATAGAAGGAATCACCGAAGATATCATAATCCCGTCCACGTCTGACGGATTTTCCCGTACAAAGTTAAAAAACGACGTAAGCGTCACCCCAAGTTCGTCCGACGAACGTTCCACGCTCGTCGCCATGCGCCATGAGTGCAAAAGCCTGTCCCCCTCGAACAGCCCGCACTTGGTATTGGAATTGCCTACGTCGAGAACCATTATCATCTGCCGTCACCTTTTGTCTTTCTGAGCGCCATCACGACGGGAATTGACACAATCACCGCACCGACCGCCTCCAAAGAGCCGTTCAGCGCACCGACTCCGCCGATAATCGCGAGCACCGCCTCGCTGTCAATCCCGCACAGGACGTAAAAAAGCAGCATCATGCCAAGGTAGAAGACAGTATTGGTGAGAGCGCCTGCCGCTGCGGCAAGGCCTGTCCCCGTCTTTGAGAGCGTACCTTTTTTCGTTACGCCCTTATATACGAACCAGATGACGATTGGAATGAGCAGCCTCGGCACCAGAGACATGACAATCACCAGCACAGGGCTTTCGCCCATCAGCGGCACCACCAGCGCACTGGGAGCCGAAAACGCCTTCCACAGGCTCGTGAGTCCAAAGATTCCGCCCAACAGCAGCCCTGTAGGCAATCCGCATATGATCGTACCGATTACGATCGGAACAGCCAGAAACGACATGTTCGCCGGGCCGATCGGGATAATGCCAAACGGCGTCAACCCTAAAAACAACGTGATACCGACAAGAATGCCGGTAACAGCCAACTTCTTTACGTCTGCTTTTTTCATTTTTACCTCGCTCAGGCTCCGCCGTTAATTTTTCTTCCGCCGAACCGGCGCTTCCGGGAACAAAAGCGATAAGCCTCGGTATGCGATGACCCTCGCCGCCTGTCTGAAACGCTCGATTATCATGTGAAGAGAGCGGATGCCCGTCTTAGGCTATTATAAACGATGTACCTGCTCAGTTCAAGAGCGCAGTAGAAAAATTAAGCACAAATGCAAAGGCCAGCCACGCTATATAAGGCACAGTAAGCCACGCTGCCGCCTTCGCGGCCCTGCTGCCGGATACAAACATCCATACCCCCGCGAGAATCAGCGCACCGATGACAAAAAGCGCTCCAACCACTGTATGGAGCGTAAAAAAAACATAGTTCCAAAAACAGCACCCCACTCCTGTAGCCACATAGGAGAGGCTCCCGCTCCCCTGTCTTTTGACGAGCGTAACGGCAAACGATGCCGCCAGCATGGCGTACAACACGGGCCAGACAACGGAAAAGACAATCGGAGGCGGCTGCATCGGGCTTTTCTCAAGCGACATATACCACTCCGACTCCGTATCTGTGAGCAGAAAGCTCACCACCGCCACTACCGCAAAAAACAATATGGCGGTTGCAATATACCCTGCGTTTTTCTTCTTCATCCGTCCTCTCCTTTTACTGTCAGCCTTTTTGTATCTTTATTATGAACGTTTTGTGGCTATTCTACTATTGGCATCTTTTTATGTTATTATATATATGTCAGATCGAAAGACCAAAAACCAAAATCCATAATAACCAAACAGAAAAGCGGGGCAACGCCCCGTTTTTCTGTTGATTTCATAAATCTGCCGTCCTTCATCCCAGTATCATCGTCATCAAACAGGCTGCTGCGGCGCCCAGTATTCCGGTCGCAGCACATGCCCAGACGGTGCGCAGCTTATACCGGCTTCCCTCCTCGATTTCCCCGATTCTCGCCTCATGATTCATCATCTGCGTCGCCAGCTTTTCTACCGACACAGCCAGCCTGTTTGTGCTTTCCGCCAAAGACTTGATCTGCTTCTGCTGCTCGAACAGCGTTCTGATCTTTTCGTCGTGACGGGCAATCTGCTCCCTGATTTCCTCCATAGCGTCATATTTTCTCTTTATCCGTAGGATTGTTCACAATGCCGAAGCCCGCCAGCACCGGCAGCAGCACCTCCATCAGCCCGTTTACCGTATCCCCCATGTCAATTCCGGCTGCCGTTTTGACCACATATACCACCAACGCTGCCAGCGCCATCCAAAGCGCCCAGCTTTTCAATCTGTTCTGTCTGTTTTCTTCCATATCTATCTGTCCTCCCTGTTCGCTTTAAAAGAGCCGCCCAGCGCCGTCGCCGTTTTCTCTCCGACGACTCCGTCTACTTTCAGACCCTTTGCCTTCTGAAATCTCTTTACTGCGCCCTCCGTGTTGTCGCCGAATTTCCCGTCCGTTCCCGTCTTTCCGCAGGAATAGCCTCTCGCGGCGAGAGCTTTCTGAAGATTTTTTACGTCGCCCCCCGTCATGAGCGGCTCTTTCTTTTTCAAAACGCGCCTTACAATCCATGTTTCACGCTTTTCATTCCAGATTCCGCCCAGCGCCCCGATCGTATCTTTTCCGGCAATTCCGTCTGCTTTTAAGGCGTTTGCCTTCTGAAACAGCTTGACCGCCTCTTTTGTGTTTTCTCCAAACTCCCCGTCGAGGCTTCCCGGCGAAACACCTGCCTTTTTCAGCAGGCTCTGAAGCTGCTCCACGTCGGTTCCGCTGCATCCTTTTTTCAGGCTGCGGCAGAAAACCGGCTGCCCTTTTGCCGCAGACGCGGACACTTGGTAGTAGGGCGGTCTCCCAAAGGCGTTCCAATAGGCGCTTCCTCCGGCATTCAGCGTGCGTCTGATTACACCCTTATCACGCCCGTATGCCTCCACCACATACAGCCCGTCGTCATACACGTATCCGATATGGTATGCCTTTCCCTTGTTTTTTCCGCTTCGATAGGTGCGGAACACCCAGTCTCCTTTTTTAAGGCCTGCTTTGGAAATTGTCCTGCATGCTTTCATCATCATGTCCGCCGTCATATCTTTCTTCGCCGTTTTGGCGATATTCAGCAAAAAATACATGCCGAGACCGCTGCAGTCATATGCGCGCAGACCGGGATTCTTCTTTTTTCTGGCATCACGGAGCTTTATGACCCGCTTTGCGTTTGCCGCACTCGTCTCGCGTTTCTTAATATAAGCGTCCGTCAGTTCACCGAGCGTCTCGCCCTGCCCTCCCCAGAGATAGATTGACCCATTGTCCAGCTGTTCCTTTAAATATTTTTGAAACCTTGCAAATGTGGTGCCCATTTTTCCTCACTTTCTCACGCTTCATCGATTGCATTAATCTCGTCCCGCCAGTTCTGCCGCTCTGCGAGCTTTTCCGCATATTCCTCCCGTGTTGCCGCTCCCTCGCTTATCTTTGCGGCGATATAATCCGTTGCGGCAAGCAGACCTTTCAGCTCGGCAATCCGCTCCGTCCTCTTCCGCTTTTTCTCCGTCTCCGCCTGTTTTTCGCCGTCATAGACAAGTTTGCCCTCCATCAGCCTGTAATACGGAAAACCCGCTTCGAATCCATCCGGCAGTTCCCCGGCAAACTCTGTGCTTCCGGCGATTTCCACGCTGCAAATGCCCGTTATATACCCGCTCTCTCCTGTTTCCAAGTAAATCATAATAATCTCCCTTCCTTAATGCACAAATGCGATATAGTCTACCCATATGCTTGCCGCTCCGTTGTATGTGCTCATTGCGAGTGTAATCGTACTCGCCGACATGCTCCACACTGTCGCGACCGCGCCGCTCGGATAGCTTCGGGCTGATGCCACGGCGTAGTCTACCGTTTTCCCCGAAAACGTAATCGTCTTTGTCACCGTTTCAATACCGGTTGTCTCCATTTTCACAAGCCCATGCACGATTCCCAGGCTGTTCCTGAATATATTCGGGCTTTTTATATACGAAACCTCGCCATTTTCGGAGAACCGTATCATGATGGTTCCTGCGCCGCCTATATTGGCGCCAATATCAAGAATTTCTCTTCCCGCATCTGTGCCTGCCGCAAAATAATAGTACTGTTCTGCGGAAGCATTTTTTAAAAAAATAACAGGCTTGATTTTTTCTATCTTAATATCTCCGCTAAACGTGCCCCCCGCCTTGTCCATTTTATCTTCCAATGCCGTATCAATTGCGTCGGCATTGTAATTAAAGTCCTCTATAT
>QAKS01000079.1 GCA_003343685.1 Clostridiales bacterium
CCGCGTCATTTTTTGCCGCCACGAGCAGCCCCGTCGTGTCTTTATCAATGCGGTGAACAATGCCGGGCCGCAGTTCTCCGTTGATGCCGGAGAGGTCATGGCAATGAAAGAGCAGCGCATTGACCAGCGTCCCGTCGGGATTGCCCGGCGCAGGATGCACCACCATCCCCTTTCCCTTGTTTACCACGATGATATCGCTGTCCTCGTAAACAATATCCAGCGGAATATTCTGCGGCTCCACAGCGACCTCAGTCGGCTCCTCTACCGCCACCAAAATCACTTCTCCCTTTTTTGGCACATATTTTGCAGGTACAACAAGCCCGCCCACAGTAACGCGCCCGTTCTCAATGAGGCGCTGGATATGGGAGCGGGTAAAGCCATCCATTTTTTCACACAGAAATTTGTCTATTCGTTCTTTTGTTCCGCTGCCGGTAAATTCAAAATTCAATCTTTATTCTGTTCTTTCAGTTCCGCCTGTTTTTTCTCATTCTGTGACAGACGCTCTCTTGTTTTTTCCAGCTCATTCTCCAGCTTCCGCAGTCTGGTCAGCAGCTTCTGCTGCTCCCGCGTCAGCTTCTCCTCGGCCTTCGCCAGTTTCAGCTTTGCCTTGCTGTCCCTCCACTGTGCTTTCGCCGCTGCTTCCTGCTCCGCCGTCTCCTGCGGTGTCAAGTTCTGATTGTCCACTTTTTTTCTCCTCCTTTTTCCTGTCCGCCGAAAACAGAATGTATATTACAAGCATCGCCGTCCCCACACAGACACAAATATCCGCCACATTGAAAACGGCAAAATTAACAAAAGCAAACTCGATAAAATCCACAACGAAACCGGCAAAAATACGGTCGATTAAATTGCCGATAGCTCCCGCCATGATGAGCGACAGGGAAATGCACAGAAACCTGCCCCTGCTTTTCAGCTTCCACAGCAGCACGCCCATGACGACTGTCAAAACACCGGACGCAACAGTCAGGACCAGCGTCATATCCGACATCATGCTGAACGCCATTCCCGTATTTTCCACATATCTGAAATTAATAATCCCGGGGATGACCCGCACCACGCCTTCGCCCATAAGCGAACCGGAAACCCACAGCTTTGTCAGCTGATCGGCCATCACGCCGAGGAACACGACTATAGCATATAACATCCCGCAGCCCCCCGTCAGCTCATAATGAGATATGCGTTGATAAATGCGTCAATTTCGCCGTCCATCACCGCAGTAATATTGCCCGTCTCCTCGCCTGTCCTGTGGTCCTTGACGAGCGTATACGGATGAAACACATAGGAGCGTATCTGGCTGCCCCACTCGATTTTTTTCATCTCACCCTTGAGGCCTTGAATTTCCTCCATTTTTTCGCTCTCCCGCTTTTCAATGAGCTTGCTTTTGAGCATACTCATGCACGTCTCCCTGTTCTGTACCTGAGAACGCTCGTTCTGGCACGAAACCACTATACCTGTTGGGATATGAGTCAGTCTGACGGCGGAGCTGGTCTTGTTGACATGCTGTCCGCCCGCTCCGGACGACCGAAACACGTCCATTTTAATATCGTCAGGCGAGATTTCTATGGTGTCGTCATCCTCCAGCTTGGGCATTACATCCAGCGACGCAAACGACGTGTGCCGGCGGGCCGAGCTGTCAAACGGCGATATTCTTACCAGCCTGTGTACGCCCTTTTCCGCCCGCAGATATCCATAGGCATTGAGTCCGTCCACCTCAAAGGTGACGCTTTTGATGCCCGCCTCTTCACCGTCCAGATAATCCAAAACTCTGGTCGCATAATTGTTCCGCTCCGCCCAGCGCATATACATTCTATACAGCATGGAAACCCAGTCCTGCGCCTCTGTCCCGCCTGCACCCGCATGAAGAGAGAGGATTGCGCTGTTCGCGTCGTAGTCGCCTTTCAGCAACGCCGCCAGCCGGAACGACGACGCCAGCTTTGATACATTTTCCAAAGAGGTATTGATCTCCGGCAAAAGGCTTTCGTCGTCCTCTTCCGCCGCCAGTTCCATCAGCGTCTCCGTATCCTCCGCCGCTGCCTTCAGTTCATGGTAGGCCTTCACCTTCGCCTCCAGCGGTTTCGTCTTTTTCGTCAGCGCGTTTGCCTCGTCGATATTTTCCCAGAAATCCGGCGACTCCATCTGCTTTTTATAGCCCTCAAGCTCTTCTTCCAGACTGACGATATTGATTGATTCGCCCGCCTCGGCAATCATTTTTTCCGTCTCGGCCAGCTTCGCCTTTTGTTCGTCTAACAGTACCATAAAACTCCTTTATTTCCCACAGCAATTCTTGTATTTCTTTCCGCTTCCGCAGGGGCACGGATCGTTCCTTCCCACCTTTTTCTCCGTGCGGCGCACGGTTTTCGGCTTTTCCTCCCCGCCGTGGCGCGCGTCCGTCGGCTGCATCGTCTGCTTCCGCTCCACCTTGCTCCTCACGCTGACGCCAAACAGCATATTCAGCGTGTCCTCACGGATCGACATGGTCATCATGTCAAAGATGTCGAAGCTCTCCTTGCGGAACGCCACAACCGGATCGGTCTGTCCGTATGCTCGAAGGCCGATGCCATCGCGCAGCTGATCCATCTCGTCGATGTGATCCATCCATTTCTCGTCTACATTTCGCAGCAGGATGACGCGCTCTACTTCGCGCATATCCACACCTTCTTTTTCCATCTCTGCGCACTTTTGCGCATAGGCGCTGCGAGCCTGTTCCTGCACCAGCTTGATAGCGCCCTCCGGCGTGAGATCCTCCAGCGCCACATCGTCAAACAGCCTTAAAGCCTTTTTCGTCAGCTTGCCGAGTTGCTTTTTCAGCCCCTCTATATCCCATTCCTCCGGGAATACCCCGCCGGGGCAGTAGGTCGCCGTAATATCCGCCACAACCTGATCCAGCATATCGAGTATAGTCGCTTCGATATCTTCGCCCATCAGAACCCGTCGTCTCTGCTCGTAGATCAGTCCCCTTTGCGTATTCATAACGTCATCGTATTGAAGAACGTGGCTTCTCATCTCAAAGTTCCGCTCCTCAATGCGCTTCTGTGCCTTTTCGATCTGCTTTGTCATCATGCCGTATTCCAGCGGAATATCCTCTCCGCCGGAAAAACGGTCCAGCATAGCCTTGATGCGCTCCCCTCCGAACAGCCTCATCAGATCGTCTTCAAGCGCCACATAAAACTTAGAGGAACCGGCATCGCCCTGCCGTCCGCTTCTGCCGCGGAGCTGGTTGTCAATGCGCCGGCTCTCATGTCTCTCCGTTCCGATAATGTACAGACCGCCGGCCTTCACAACCTCGTCGTGTTCCCTGTCCGTCTCTGTTTTATATTTGCGATACAGGTCATTATATACTTTTCTTGCAGCGAGGATTTCGGCATCGTCCGTATCGGCATGACCCGTGGCTTCTTCAATCATTTCGTCCTCATAGCCCTGTCTTCTCATCTCGCTCCGGGCAAGAAAGTCCGCATTTCCTCCCAGCATAATATCCGTGCCGCGGCCCGCCATATTAGTGGCAATGGTCACTGCCCCCAGCTTACCCGCCTGAGCAACGATCATAGCCTCCTTCTCATGGTGCTTCGCGTTCAGCACCTGATGGGGAATGCCCCGTTTTTTCAGCATGCCGGAAAGCTTTTCACTGTTCTCTACCGATACGGTGCCCACCAAAACAGGCTGCCCCGTCTTGTGAACCTCACCGATCTCCTCGATCACCGCTCTGAATTTGGCTTCCTCCGTAGGCATCACCACATCGTTCAGATCTTTTCTGATCATCGGCATATTGGTAGGAATCTGTACGACGGAAAGATTGTATATCTTTTCAAATTCATCCTCTTCCGTCTTTGCCGTACCTGTCATACCCGCCAGTTTTTTGTACATGCGGAAGAAATTCTGGAACGTAATCGTCGCCAGCGTCTTAGACTCCCGCTCTACCTTTACACCCTCCTTAGCCTCAATAGCCTGATGCAGTCCGTCGGAATAGCGCCGCCCTACCATCAGGCGTCCCGTAAACTCATCTACGATTAACACTTCTCCGTCCTTTACCACATAGTCAATATCCCGCTTCATCAAGTAGTTTGCCTTCAGCGCCTGATAAACGTGATGATTCAGCGTCGCGTTTTCCATATCGCTGAAGTTTTCCACATGAAAGAACTGCTCTGCCTTTTTAATGCCCTGTTCCGTCAGGTTTGATGTCTTCTGCTTTTCATCCAGCTCATAGTCCTCCTCAAACCGGAGACGCTTTACAAACTGATCCGCACGGGAATAAAGCTCTGTGCTTTCATCTCCCCTGCCCGATATGATAAGAGGCGTTCTGGCTTCGTCGATCAGGATGGAGTCTACCTCGTCGACAATGGCGTAGTTCAGCTCCCTCTGCACCATATTCTCTTTATACACTGCCATGTTGTCCCGAAGATAGTCGAATCCCAACTCGTTATTGGTGGAATATATAATATCGCAGTTGTAAGCAGCCTGCTTTTCGTCCGCGTCCATATCGCGCATGATCGTGCCGACGGTAAACCCTAAAAACTTATATAGTTTTCCCATCCACTCGCTGTCGCGCTTTGCCAGATATTCGTTTACGGTGACCACATGCACGCCATTGCCGGAAATAGCGTTCAGACACACCGGCAACGTTGCCACCAGCGTTTTTCCTTCACCTGTCTTCATCTCCGCAATGTCGCCGTTATGGAGAATAATACCGCCCAAAAGCTGTACATAAAAATGTTCCATGCCGAGAACCCGGCGGCTGCCCTCGCGCACCCATGCAAATACCTCCGGCAGCATATCGTCCAGCGTCTCGCCGTTTTTATATCTCTCTTTGTAATGAGCCAGCAGTCCTTTCAGCTCTTCGTCAGACTTTTTCTGAAAATCCTCTCTCAGCGCTTCTACTTTATCGGCCTGCTTTCTGGCCTGTTTTAACAGTTTGTCTTCGACTTTGAATAATCCCATATTCCGCCTTCCTTTTGCCGTATTGCAAACATTACCAAGATAGAGTATACCATCCTTTTTCCGTTTAGGCAATCACGCAAAATCACATATTTGGTGAATTCTGAGCGTCTGTTTTTTCTGCTTTGACATTGCTCCGCACACTGGCTATAATGAAGAGAAGAGGGAGCTCTCTCGTTCTTATTATACACAATACCGGAGGATGAAACAATGAAGCTCAAAGAAATGCTCACAGAAAACGGTGTGATCACCGCATTTGACGAAATGCGCCTCGGCGCAGACAATGTACTGGCAAACCTGACCGACGAGACGGACGCCCAGTACGCCGGCTACAGATGGTTCCGCAGCACCTATAAGACCAGTCCCATCGTACACGCCATTCCGCCGGAGGACAAGCTGAATGCCGGATATCCCTGGGAGGAGTGGTACCGCGACGACGATCTGGGTGAGTTCCAGCATCATATCCTGTATCTGGAAAAGACAGACAAATGTGACATGACATTCGACTGCCCCGCAGATGATACAACACACCCGGAACCCACAAGGGACCGCTTTTGGTATCTCTATAACGATACGGACGGCAGGCTTTTTTATGCGCGCTGAGCCGGCCTTTTGCAGTTCACCTTTCTATAAAGCGCGAAGAAACGTATACAAAAGCGGCGGAAAAAT